>DFSH01000044.1:110478-130435 GCA_002378565.1 Flavobacteriales bacterium UBA3442
CAACAACAGCTGGAGCTTCTTCAGCAACAGGTGCTGCCTCTTCAACGACAGTTGGAGCTTCTTCAACAACAGGTGCTACTTTTGCCTTTGGCTCTGATTTTTTTGGTGCTGCTTTCTTTGCAGGTGCTTTTTTTACAGCTGCCTTTTTAGCAGGGGCCTTTTTAGCAGGGGCCTTTTTAGCAGGGGCCTTTTTAGCAGGGGCCTTTTTTTCAGCGGGCTTATCCTCTGACTTGGCTTCCTTTGTGGTTTTGGTGGTGGACTTTGCCCCTGATTCAGTGGCTTTAACGTCCTTGTTGTCAACCTCTTGGTTAACTTCTTGCTCTTTAGACATGAGCTTCGGGTTTTGTATTCAATGACACTGCAGGCAGCTCATCACTGAAGGTTGTTATTATGATCCCTTGAAATGGCCTGCGAATATGCTTCCAATGGGAGCGCAAAGATACTCATTTAGCGCCAAGCAATCAGACACTTGGGCATAAAAAAAGGGTTGCTCACGCAACCCTTTGATTCGGTAGACTCAACTATGCATTGAATCGCTTTTTCAACAAGTCGGTTGTGGTTGAACCTGGGCGCTCAATGACCATACCCATGGAACGATCCCAAATCAAGTTCGCCATGGTACCTAGAGAGCGAGAAACGCCAAACAAGACCGTGTAGAAATCGTATTGGGTCAAGCCATAGTGCATCAAGAGCTGGCCAGAGTGTGCGTCCACATTAGGCCATGGATTCTTCACTTTGCCTGTTGCTTGAAGGATGGCGGGAACCACTTCATAGACAGCAGCAATGACCTTAAACAAGGGGTCTTCTGGCATGTGCTTCATGGCAAATTCACGTTGAGCCATATAGCGGGGGTCTGTTTTGCGCAAGACGGCATGACCAAAACCAGGAATCACCTTGCCACTGTCAAGGGTGTTTTGACAGTAAGTCGCAATGTCCTCTTTGGTTGGCATGTCCGAATCGATGCTTTCCAGCATTTCAAGCGTCCATTTGATCACCTCCTGGTTGGCCAATCCATGCAGTGGACCTGCAAGGCCATTCATGCCGGCAGAAAATGACTGGTAGGCATCACCCAAAGCAGAGCCAACTAGGTGGACCGCATGTGCAGAGACATTGCCTCCCTCATGATCAGAGTGAATGGTCATGTACAGACGCATCAATTCAC
Organism: Flavobacteriales bacterium UBA3442; assembly: GCA_002378565.1. Classification (GTDB taxonomy): domain Bacteria; phylum Bacteroidota; class Bacteroidia; order Flavobacteriales; family Schleiferiaceae; genus TMED14. The sequence goes on from DFSH01000044.1 coordinate 111,641, forward strand.
GAAATTCAGGGTCGTCAAATCCAAGCATGTGTGCAAAGTTTCCTGCCCAATCTAACTTGGGATCTGGCTCAATATGCTCACCATCATGGTACATGCGTCGGTAGATGTAAGCCGCAACTCGAGGCAAACGAGCTATCAGGTTCATGGCATCTTCATAGGTCGCCTCCCAGTATTCACTCTTTGGCATGCCTTCCGCATAGCGCTTAGCAAATGCAGATTCTGTTCTCAGTGCCATGATGCCCACGTTGAATTGGGTCATGGGGTGTGAGAACGATGGCAAGGCATCAATCGCCTCAAAAACATGGCGAGGAACAATGGCACGTCTAGCCCAATTGTTACTCATGCGACGAACATCATCATCGGTTGGCATTTCATCCATCAATAACAGGGAAAACAAGCCTTCAGGAAGGGGCTCTTCACCACCTGGGTAAGTTGGTAGTTTTTCTTGCAACTCTGGGATGCTGTAACCACGGAATCGGATGCCCTCTTCAGGATCCAGTTTAGAGGTCTCGCAGATCAATGCGGGCATGCCTCGCTGACCTTGGTACAATTGACGCACCTTGATTTCACCAACCACTTCCTCACCGTGGGCCTTCAAGAAATCCTTGATTTCCTTTTGCTTTTTTGGTAATCTATCAGCGAATTTTTCTTGTATTCGTTCCATGGTTCAGTGTTATTTCAAATTCTTGCCGGGGTACACAGCTGAGTCGCCCAACATTTCTTCGATTCTCAGCAGTTGATTGTATTTGGCCATGCGATCAGAGCGTGATGCAGAACCTGTTTTGATTTGGCCTGTATTCAAAGCAACTGCCAAATCTGCAATGCTTGAATCTTCCGTTTCACCCGAGCGATGACTCATCACTGTGGTCATGCCATTGCGCTGTGCCAATCGAACCGTGTCAATGGTCTCAGACAAGGTGCCAATCTGATTGATCTTCACCAAGACTGAATTGGCACATTGCTCTTTGATCCCTCTCGCAACCCTTTTTGCATTGGTCACAAACAAATCATCACCAACCAATTGAACCTTGTCCCCCATGACATTCATCATCTTGGACCATCCGGACCAGTCGTCCTCATCCAAACCATCCTCCAGGGAAATGATGGGGTATTTGTTAACCCAATCGCCCCAGTAGTCAATCAAGGCATCGGCATCAAGAGTTCTCCCATCTGAATGAGAGAAGGTGTAGAGACCCGTCTTGGCATCATAGAGTTCTGTCATGGCAGCATCCATGGCAATCCCCATGTCCTCACCCGGTCGGTAACCAGCCTTTTCAATCGCCATCAAGACCAACTCAATAGCCTCTTCATTGCTTTGGATATTGGGAGCAAAGCCCCCTTCATCACCTACATTGGTGCTGTAACCCTTGGACGACAAGACCGATTTTAAATGATGAAACACTTCCGTGCCCATTCTCAAGGCATGGCTGAAGGATTCTGCGCCTGTTGGCATGACCATGAATTCTTGGAAGTCAATGGAATTGTCAGCATGGGAACCGCCATTGAGGATGTTCATCATGGGGACTGGCATAGTCACAGCAGTGACGCCGCCTATGTATTGGTAAAGTGGCAATCTGGTGGACTGTGCCGCTGCATGCGCAGCAGCCATGCTCACTGAAAGGATAGCATTGGCACCAAGGTTGCCCTTGTTCTCCGTACCATCTGCCTCAATCATGATCCGATCGATCTCAGCTTGATCTGTCACATCCAGCCCAATCACAGCTTCTGCTAATGTGTCATTGACATTTTCAACAGCCTGCAAAACAGACTTACCCATGTAATAAGACATGTCACCATCTCTCAACTCAACTGCTTCATGCGCGCCTGTTGACGCCCCTGATGGCACAGCTGCCCGGCCCATTGAACCATCCTCCGTATAGACCTCAGTCTCCAAAGTTGGGTTACCTCGTGAATCGAGGATTTGTCTTGCGTGGATTCCGTTAATGATTGGCATGGTGTTTACTTTTTTGACATGTTGTCGGTGAACTGCTTGAACAGGTAGCGCGAATCGTGTGGTCCTGGTGAAGCTTCGGGGTGGTATTGCACACTGAATACAGGGGCCTTGGTCATGCGAATACCTGCCACTGTTCCATCATTCAGGTGTTTGTGGGTAAGCTCAAGCTCATCATGAGCCATGACATCATCCATGTTCACAGCAAAGCCATGATTTTGTGAGGTGATCTCCCCTTTACCTGTCAACAGGTTTTTAACGGGGTGATTAATCCCACGATGACCGTGGTGCATCTTGAAAGTGGATAGGCCGTTGGCCAATGCGATCATCTGGTGACCTAAGCAAATGCCAAACACCGGCTTGCCTGAAGCAATCAGTGACTTAGTGGTTTCAATCAAGGCAAGAGATGCTGAAGGGTCGCCAGGTCCATTGCTTAAGAAATAGCCGTCTGGCTGGCTGGCTGATAGGGTGCCGAAATCGGTATCATAAGGGTATACAGTGACATGACAGCCCTCGTTGACCAAACAATTCAGGATGTTTCGCTTAACGCCAAGATCTAAAGCTGCAACATGGTATGGCGCATTTTCATCACCCAAAGTGTACACTGTTTGGGTGCTCACTTGAGAACATAGCTCTAGGCCATCCATCGAAGGGCTCCCTTTCAGGGACACTTCCATGGCTTCCCAGTCCAACTCTGTGCTGATGACACCATTCATTGACCCCTTCTCTCGAAGGTGTCTCACCAAGGCTCGCGTGTCAACATCAGAGACTGCAACAGTCTGATTATCGGCAAGGAAGCTAGCCAAATCCTGGTCGCTTCTTGCCCTTGATGCCGTGTCACTGAAACTGCGGCAGATCAATCCGGCAATTTGAACTTTGTCATGTTCAGATTCATTGAGAGTCACCCCATAGTTGCCAATGTGTGATGCTGCAGTCACCATGATCTGGCCTTTGTAGCTGGGATCTGTGAAGATTTCTTGGTAGCCGGTCATCCCGGTATTGAAGCAAACCTCGCCGGATGCCGTGCCGTCCATACCTGTGGCATAGCCCGCAAATCGCGTTCCGTCTTGGAGAAGTATTCTGGCTTGTTTTTTCATCATGGCGTTAAACCTATTTCACAGGCATAAAAAAAGGACAAGGGGCGACCCTCATCCTTTGCAAGTTAGCACGAGATTCACGTTAATTACTCAGCGTTCTCCTCAGTGGTTTCCTTTGCATCAGCAGGTGACTCTGTGGCTACTTCAGCAGCTGGTTCTGCTTCAACAGCTACAGCTTTCTTGCTGCGGCGGGTGGATTTACTTTTCTTAGGCTCATTGCCATACAAGTCGTTGTAGTCAACGAGCTCGATCATAGCCATGGACGCATTGTCACCAAGTCGATTACCCGTCTTGATGATGCGTGTGTAACCGCCTGGGCGATCAGCAATCTTAACTGACACCTCGCGGAAAAGTTCAGTTACTGCATGCTTATCCTTCAAATAGGAGAAGACAGTTCGGCGATTGTGGGTGCTGTCAACTTTGCAGCGAGTCACCAATGGCTCAACATATTTGCGGAGTTCTTTGGCTTTGGCCAAGGTGGTATTGATCCGCTTATGCATGATCAGAGATACTGCCATGTTGCTCAACATCGCCTTTCGGTGAGATGGTGTGCGGCCTAAATGGTTGAATTTTTTACCGTGACGCATGATTCAATTAGTCCTTATCTAGTTTATACTTGCTTGTGTCCATGCCAAAGGCTAGACCAAGTTTTACTACCACATCCTCCAACTCAGTGAGTGACTTCTTGCCGAAGTTGCGGAATTTCATCAAATCAGCCTTAGAGTATGAAACCAAGTCAGCTACGGTTTCAACTTCTGCAGCCTTGAGGCAGTTCAGTGCGCGAACACTCAACTCCAACTCAACCAAGGTCTTCTTCAAGAGCTTGCGCATCTCCAAAACTTCCTCGTCATAGGTCTCTGTTTCAGCTGTTGGTTGATCCTCTGGAATCATGCGCTCATCAGTGAACAGGTAAAAATGCTGAATCAAAATGCTTGCTGCATCAGTCAAAGCTTCCTTTGGGGATACGCTGCCATCAGTCACAATGTCAAAAATCAACTTTTCAAAGTCAGTCTTCTGCTCTACGCGGAAGTTCTCAACGTTGTACTTGACGTTCTTGATTGGGGTATAGATGGAATCAATAGCTATCGTTCCCAAAGGAGCATCTGCTTTCTTGTTTTCCTCAGAAGGCACATAGCCACGACCCTTTTCGATGGTCAATTCAATCTCCAAAGTCACAGACTTGTCCATCTGGCAAATCACAAACTCAGGGTTGAGCACTTGGAATGCAGACATGAAAGAACCCAAATCACCAGCAGTCAAGGTTTCTTGACCTGTGATGGATACTTTGACTGTTTCATTGTCACTTTCCTCAATCTGGCGCTTCAAGCAAACTTGCTTGAGGTTAAGAATGATTTCTGTGACATCTTCCACGACACCAGTGATAGTAGAGAACTCATGCTCAACGCCGCTGATGCGAAGTGAGGTGAAAGCATGGCCTTCAAGTGAGTTCAACAAAACACGGCGAAGCGCATTGCCTACAGTTAGACCATAACCCGGCTCGAGTGGTCGGAATTCAAATTGGCCTTCTGTGTCAGTTGTGCTGTTCAGAATGACCTTGTCAGGTTTTTGAAATTGAAGAATTGCCATTTTTACTTGGAATAAAGTTCGACGATTAGCTGCTCCTTGATGTTTTCGGTGATCATGTCACGCTGAGGAATGGAGAGCATTGTTCCTGCCATAGTAGCTGAATTCCACTCCAACCAAGGTTGAGGTGACTCGAGATTAGTCAAGGACTCAGTGATTGCAGACATGGACTTAGAACGCTCACGTACAGCAATGACATCACCTGGCTTTACTTGGTATGAAGGAATATTCAACACCTCACCATTGATCGTGATGTGACGGTGAGATACCAACTGTCTAGCACCACGACGTGTGGGCGAAATCGACAGCTTGTAAACCACGTTGTCCAAACGGCTTTCACACAGTTGAAGCAAAACTTCACCGGTAACACCTTTTGATCGCTGCGCCTTGTCAAACAAGATGCGGAACTGCTTCTCAAGGATGCCGTAAGTGTACTTTGCCTTTTGCTTTTCAGCAAGCTGCATAGAGTATTCTGACTTCTTGCCGCGCTTGCGACGGAAGCCATGCTGACCAGGAGGGTAATTGCGCTTGTCAAGTGACTTATCTGCGCCAAAAATCGGCTCTCCATATCGGCGAGCAATCTTAGTTAGGGGACCACGGTAACGTGCCATATCAGTTATTCAATTAATCAGTTAAACGCGACGGCGCTTGGATGGACGACATCCGTTGTGGGGAATTGGCGTGATGTCAATGATTTCAGTGACTTCAATGCCCGTATTGTGGAGGCTTCGGATGGCGCTTTCGCGACCATTACCTGGACCTTTCACATAAACCTTTACTTTACGTAGTCCAGCTTCCATTGCTACTCCAGCAGCATCTTCAGCAGCAACTTGTGCAGCGTAAGGGGTGTTTTTCTTGGAACCGCGGAATCCCATTTTGCCTGCAGATGACCATGAGATCACTTGACCTTGTGTGTTGGTCAGGGCAATTATGATGTTGTTGAATGTTGAGCTAATGTGCGCTTCACCCACAGCTTCAACTTTCACACGGCGTTTTTTGGTCGATTTTGCCATCGTCAATCAGTTTTTATTTGGTGACCTTTTTCTTGTTCGCAACCGTTTTACGCTTACCCTTTCTCGTGCGAGAATTGTTCTTGGTACGCTGACCACGAAGTGGCAAACCATTACGGTGACGGATGCCACGTTGGCAACCAATATCCATCAATCGCTTGATGTTCATTTGAGTTTCTGAACGCAATTCACCTTCGACAGTCATGTCTTCAGAAATAAAGTTACGGATCGATTGAACTTGCTCATCAGTCCAATCTTGGACTTTGATGTTTACATCAATCTTAGCTGATTCCAGAATCTCACGAGATTTGGAACGGCCAATGCCGTAGATATACGTCAAGCCGATTTCTCCGCGCTTGTTTTTTGGTAGGTCAATGCCTGCTATACGTGCCATGTCTATTCAATGATCAATTATCCCTGGCGCTGCTTGAGCTTGGGGTTCTTTTTGTTAATGATATAAAGCCGCCCTTTTCTGCGGACAATTTGGCAATCCGCACTGCGCTTTTTTAGTGATGCTCTTACTTTCATGATGGATACTTCAATTCAATGGATTAGTAGCGGTATACAATGCGTGCTTTCGTGAGATCATAAGGAGACATCTCCAATTTGACCCGGTCACCTGGCAACAATTTGATGTAGTGCATTCTCATTTTACCTGAGATATGCGCTGTGACAACGTGACCATTCTCCAACTCCACAGTGAACATGGCGTTAGACAGGTTACTTGTGATGGTTCCATCTTGTGATATGGCGTCTTGCTTGCTCACAGCTACATCATATTACTTCGACCTCGGAGACGACTTCCGTCCATCAATCCGTCGTAGTGGCGATTCAACAAATAGCTCTCAACCTGCATGAGTGTGTCAAGGACAACGCCCACAATAATCAGAAGGGATGTACCTCCGTAGAACTGAGCCCATTGCATATTCAAGCCAAGGTTCATTACAATCCCAGGAAGGATTGCGATGAAGGCAAGAAGGATGGCGCCCGGCAAAGTGATTTTTGCCAAGGTGTCATCAATGAACATGCTGGTAGAATGGCCTGGCTTGAGGCCGGGGATGAATCCACCGTTACGCTTCAAGTCATCAGCCATTTGATCTGTGTTGATCTGTACAGCTGTGTAAAAGTACGTGAAGATCAAAATCATGATGGCAAAGACAAAATTGTACCAGAAACCTTGAATATTTCCAAATATGTCAATCATCCAGCTGGCTTCAATACCTGTGTACTGAACCACGGTCATAGGAATAAACATCAAGGCTTGAGCAAAGATGATGGGCATCACACCGGATGCGTTCACTTTCAATGGCAAGTATGAGCGTCCAAGGCTTTTGGTTGCTCCACCTGCAACACGTTTAGCGTATTCCAAAGGAATCTGTCTAACGGCTTGCGTCAATGCAATGGCAAAAAGGAAGACCAAATAAAGACTGACCATTTCCAAAAGGAAGACGATCCAACCACCACCTGTCACACCAAGCTGTGTGGCCAATTCTTGGAAGAAGGCCTGAGGCAACGTAGCAATGATACCAATCATGATCAGCAAAGAAATGCCGTTTCCAATGCCCTTGTCAGTGATTTTCTCACCCAACCACATGGCAAACACAGTGCCTGCAATGATCACAGTCCAAGCCAGGAACCAGAAGGTGCCCATCGGAATGGTGATTTCAACACCTTGATACATCAAATTGGTTATGTAACCAGGCGCTTGCGCTCCAACAATTAGAATCGTTAGGTAACGTGTGATTTGATTGAGTTTTCGGCGTCCACTTTCGCCCTCCTTTTGCATTTTCTGGATGCTTGGCACAGCCAATCCAGCCAACTGAATCACAATGGATGCAGAGATGTAAGGCATGATACCCAGGGCTAAAATGGAGGCGTTGGAGAATGCCCCGCCTGAAAAGGCGTTGATCAAACCAAGCAAACCTTCACTGGACTGGTTTTGCAACTGAGCCAAACTAGTGGGATCAATACCTGGTAACACGACGTTTGCGCCGATGCGGTACACCAATAGAAGTCCTGCCGTCAAGATGATCTTGTCGCGGAGTTCCTGGATGCCCCAGATGTTTTTGATCGTTTGGAAGAAGCGATTCATGGCTTAAATAGTTTCAGCTGTTCCACCGGCTGCCTCGATGGCTGCCTTTGCCGTTGCACTGAATTTATGCGCAGTCACAGTCAATTTTGCCTTTAGCTCTCCACGACCAAGAATCTTGATCAAGTCCTTCTTCTGGCATAAACCATTGCTCATCAACACCTCTTGGGTGATTGCTGTAGCTTTCTTCTCATCAGCCAACATTTGTAGCACGTCCAAGTTGATACCTTGGTACTCTACACGGTTGGGGTTAGTGAAGCCAAACTTTGGCACTCGACGTTGCAATGGCATTTGACCACCTTCAAAGCCCACTTTTCGTGAGTAACCTGAACGTGACTTGGCTCCTTTGTGGCCACGGCTTGCCGTACCACCAGAACCAGAACCTTCACCACGACCGAGTCGTTTGGAGGTTTGAATGGAACCCTTTGCGGGTTTAAGTTGATTCAAAGACATCTTCTGATTTATTTGATTTCTTCAACAATAACGAGGTGGCTGATCTTGCGGATCATACCAATGATCTGAGGAGAGCCATCATGCTCGACCTCTTGATTGATTCTGCGTAGGCCTAGGGCCCTTAACGTAGCGCGTTGGCTTTCTGGTCGGCCAATAATGCTGCGGGTTTGTTTGATGCGATAACGTGTCATGTCCTTGGATTAACCGTTGAATACTTTACTGATAGAGATGCCACGCGAGCGAGCAACTTGGTGCGCATCGCGCATCTTGTGCAAGGCATCGAATGTTGCTTTAACTAGGTTGTGTGGATTGGATGAACCCTTGGATTTCGCCAAGACATCATGCACACCAACACACTCAAGCACTGCGCGCATAGCGCCACCAGCAATCACTCCGGTACCGGAAGATGCAGGGCGCAAGAATACACGAGCTCCACCAAATTTACCGTCTTGCTCATGTGGCAAGGTGCTTTTGATGATAGGAAAGCGGAACAAATTCTTCTTTGCATCATCAATGCCTTTGGTTATAGCTTCAGAAACTTCCTTGCTTTTCCCCAATCCATAGCCACCAATGCCATTCTCGTCTCCAACAACTACAATAGCTGTGAAACCGAATGAACGACCACCTTTGGTTGCTTTTGTGACGCGTTGAATACCGACCAATTTGTCGACCAACTCCAAGCCACTTGGCTTAATTTTACGTGTAGTAATACCTTTCATAACTCAATTAAAATTTCAAACCGCCTTCACGAGCGCCTTCAGCTAGTGCTTTGACGCGACCATGGTAGAGAAAACCACCGCGATCAAATGATACTGTTTCAATGCCTTTGCCTTTTGCAACTTCAGCCAGCTTCATGCCAACTTGCTTTGCAACATCCGTCTTATTGCCTTCAAATCCCAACTTCAATGAAGCAGCAGTGGCCAGTGTTTTGCCATTGACATCATCAATGATTTGTGCATAGATTTCCTTGTTACTTCGGAATACCGCAAGACGAGGGCGATCCGCTGTGCCATTGACCACCTTGCGAACACGCAGGTGTATACGTTGACGTTTTGTTATTGCTTTTTTCATGCTTTCTATGAATTATGCTTTACCACTTGCAGATTTACCAGCTTTCTTGCGAACGATCTCGCCCATGTAGCGAACACCTTTTCCTTTGTATGGTTCAGGCTTACGGAAACTGCGAATTTTTGATGCAACCATGCCAACCAAATGCTTGTCATGAGACGTTAAAATGATTCTGGGTGCCTTACCCTTAACCATTTCTGTGCTAACCTTACAATCTTCTGGCACACGTACCATGATGTTGTGAGAGTATCCCAATGAAAGGTCCAATACTTGGCCTTGATTGCTTGCGCGGAAACCCACACCAATCAATTCCAATGTTTTGGTGTAACCTTCAGTGACCCCGATAACCATGTTGGCTAACAAAGCGCGCGTCAGACCGTGCATGGCACGGTCCGTTCGACTGTCAGATGGCCGGTTGACCAAAATGACATTCTCTTCTTGTGAAACGGTGATACCGCCTACAATGGCTTGGGTCAAAGTGCCCAATTTTCCACTAATTGTAACCATGCCATTGGCGATGTTTACTTCTACGCCGGGAGGCACAGTGATGGGAGCTTTTCCTATTCTTGACATCTTTCAATAACTTAATAAACGAAACAAAGAATTTCACCACCAATGCTAAGTGCACGGGCAGCTTTATCTGTCATCACACCCTGAGATGTAGTTACAATCGCAACGCCTAATCCGTTTTTCACGCGGGGAAGGTCATTGTGGTTTTTGTAGGTTCGTAGACCTGGGCGCGAAATGCGCTTCAAGCCACGAATCACGGGCTGCTTGGTCATGCTGTCATACTTAAGAGCAACTTTCAAGGTGCCCTGAGGGCCTGTAGCATCAACTTTATAACCGCGGATGAATCCTTGCTCTTCAAGGATTTTAGCAATTTCAACTTTGACGTTACTGGACGGAAGTTCAACAACGGTGTGACGAGCTTGTGCACCATTGCGCAAGCGGGTAAGAAAATCGGAGATTGGATCTGAATGCATAATTTCTTCTTGTTATAGCTTTTTTAGAAGCTGCTCTTTTTCACCCCTGGGATCAAGCCCTTGAGGGCCATCTCACGGAAGGTGACACGGGAAAGGCCAAATTGGCGCATATAGCCACGAGGGCGACCAGTGAGTTTGCAACGGTTGTGTAAACGAACAGGAGATGCGTTTTTTGGGAGTCTCTGCAAGCCAGCAAAATCGCCAGCTTCTTTAAGTGCCTTGCGCTTTTCAGCATACTTGGCAACAGTTGCCTCGCGTTTGCGCTCGCGCGCTTTCATTGATTCTTTTGCCATGTCTTACTTTTTAAGGGGCATTCCAAATGCTTTCAAAAGCGCCTTGCTTTCTTTATCTGTATTGGCATTGGTCACAAATGTGATATCCATACCAGCAATGCGGTTCACCTTGTCGATTTCAATCTCAGGGAAAATGATTTGCTCTTTGATGCCCATGGTCAAGTTACCTCGTCCATCAAAACCTTGCTTGACACCTTGGAAGTCACGAACACGTGGCAAGGCAGAAACAAACAGTCGCTCCATGAATTCATACATGCGCTCACCACGCAAGGTGACACGGGCGCCGATTGGCATGCCTTTACGCAATTTGAAATTGGACACGTCTTTCTTAGACTTGGTCATGACAGCCATTTGGCCAGCAATTATTGTCATTTCCTCAACGGCATACTGAACGAGTTTCTTGTCAGAAACTGCAGCACCGACACCTTGACTTAGAACAATTTTCTCTAGACGAGGAACTTGCATCTTATTGGTGTAGCCAAATTCCTCCATCAATGCAGGAACGACTTTCTCTTTGTAGTTTTTCTTGAGTGTAGGTTCCATTACTTAATGATATCACCGGTTTTCTTAGCGTAACGAACAACCTTACCATCCTCAATCCGGCGACCCACACGTGTGGCTTGGTCACCGATCATGAGCATCAAGTTAGACAAGTGAATGGGAGCTTCCATTTTCACAATGCCACCTTGAGGGCTAGTTGCTGAAGGTTTTTGATGCTTGGTAACCAAGTTCAAACCTTCAATGACAGCGCGATGCTGCTTAGGGATCATGCGGATCACACGGCCACTCTGGCCCTTCGCAGTACCTGCGATGACCATGACGGTGTCTCCTGTTTTGATGTGGAATTTTGCCATCTTAATAAATAATTACAGCACTTCAGGTGCTAAAGAGACAATCTTCATGAACTGCTTGTCACGCAATTCACGAGCGACAGGACCAAATACACGAGTACCCTTCATTTGACCCGCCTCATCCAACAACACACATGCATTGTCATCAAAACGAATGTAGGATCCATCAGGGCGACGCACTTCTTTCTTGGTGCGAACGACCACTGCACGAGTAACGGTGCCTTTTTTTGTATTGCCACCTGGTGTGGCATCCTTGACAGTGACGACAATTTTGTCACCCAAACGCGCGTAGCGACGCTTGGTGCCACCTAGTACACGAATCACCAAGACTTCCTTGGCGCCAGTATTGTCCGCAACGCGGAGACGAGATTCTGTCTGTAACATGCTTACTTAGCTCTTTCGATTATTTCAACAACGCGCCAGCACTTGGTGCGGCTTATTGGTCGGCTTTCCATGATGCGAACGGTATCGCCAACACCACAGTCATTAGCTTCATCATGCGCATGAAACTTTTTACTGAACGTGAGGAACTTGCCATACTTGGCATGCTTGACACGACGAGAAACATTGACAGTCACCGTCTTGTCCATGGCGGAACTGGTGATTGTGCCAATACGCTCTTTGCGAAGATTACGTTGATTTTCCATGGTATAGATTATGCTTTACGTGTGCTTATTTCAGTAGCCATGCGAGCAACGTCCTTGCGGATAGCGCTAATCCGCATGGGATTTTCCAGTGGACTGATCCGATTCACTCGCCTCATATCAGCAAGTTCACTTTTCACTTCAGCCAGCTTGGCTTGAAGATCTTGGTCAGAGAGATTTCGAATTTCTTCGTTATTCATAGCTCAGATTATAGCGCCTGCAAATCGCGACGTGTGACTAATTTGGTTTTAACAGGAAGCTTCTGCGCAGCTAAGCGAAGGGCTTCTTTTGCAACATCTTCAGGGACGCCATCTAGCTCAAAGAGCATGCGGCCTGGCTTGACAACAGCTGCCCAGTATTCGACATTACCCTTACCCTTACCCATACGAACCTCAAGCGGTTTCTTGGTGATAGGTTTGTCTGGGAAGATGCGAATCCACAACTGACCCTGACGCTGCATGTAGCGAGTAGCTGCAATACGAGCTGACTCAATTTGGCGAGATGTCATCCAGACATCTTCCAGGGATTTGATGCCGTAGGATCCAAATGAAAGCTCTGTGCCACGCTGGGCATTGCCTTTCATTCGGCCTTTGAACATCTTACGGTGTTTTGTACGCTTTGGCTGTAACATGACCTAATAGATTAAGCATTACGGTTTGGGCGGTTGCGACTTGCGCCGCTGCCACGATTCTTACTAGCACCACCACCAGCACCACCACTACCAGAACGCTTTGCAGGTCCAAGGATGTTGGATAGGTCCTTCTTGCCATAGACTTCACCTTTCATGATCCATACTTTGACGCCCAAACGGCCGTAAGTTGTATGTGCCTCAGCAAGATGGTAGTCAATATCTGCACGGAAAGTATGCAATGGGGTACGTCCTTCTTTGAATTTCATGGAGCGAGCAATCTCAGCACCATTCAATCGGCCGCTGATCTGCACCTTGATGCCTTCAGCACCCATGCGCATGGTACTACCCATAGCCATTTTCACTGCGCGACGGAAAGACACACGGCCTTCCAATTGGCGGGCAATGGAATCAGCAACCAAGATAGCGTCCAATTCTGGGCGCTTGATCTCATGGATGTTCAATTGAACGTCCTTTTTGGTCAACTTCTTCAATTCTTCTCTGAGCTTGTCGACTTCAGTTCCGCCTTTGCCAATGATGACGCCAGGACGAGCTGTTGCAATGGTCACAGTCACCACCTTGAGCGAACGCTCAATAACGATGCGAGACACATTGGCACGAGACAAGCGCGTGTTGATGTATTTGCGGATGGCGAAATCTTCAGCGATTTTCTCGCCAAAATTTTTGCCTCCAAACCAGTTGGATTCCCAACCACGGATATAACCTAAGCGGTTACCAATTGGATTTGTTTTTTGTCCCATTATTTGGCGTCATTTACTTCGTTGGACGATGTGGTGTCTAAAGATTGATCAGCTGATACAATCATGGTTACATGATTGGAACGCTTGCGGATGCGGTGAGCGCGACCCTGTGGTGCAGGGCGAATGCGCTTGAGCATGCGGGCAGAAGCCACTTCAATCTTTGAAACAACCAAGGTTGTTCCCTCAACTGTTGATTCTTCATTCTTGGTTTCCCACACATTCAGTGCAGACAACAAAAGTGTTTCTAAGCGACCAGAAGCCTCTTTAGAACTGTGCTTCAATACATACAATGCCTTCGTGACTTCCATGCCGCGAATTAGATCTGCCATCAAGCGCATCTTTCGAGGCGATGTAGGGCAGTTGCGAAGGTGCACCATGGCAACTTTTTTCTTAGCAGCCTTGATGGCTTCTGAACGATTTTTCTTTCTTGATCCCATGACAGCTTATTTCTTTTTGTTTCCACCATGACCACGGAAAGTACGCGTTGGAGAAAATTCTCCCAACTTGTGACCTACCATGTTTTCAGTGACATAAACAGGAATGAAAGTCTTGCCGTTATGAACAGCAATGGTTTGACCAACAAAATCTGGACTGATCATGGAAGCGCGAGACCAAGTCTTGATGACGGTCTTTTTATTAGCTTCTACATTGGCCACCACTCGCTTTTCAAGCTTGTAGTGAATGAATGGGCCTTTTTTAAGAGAACGTGCCATGATTACTTCTTACGTTTTTCAATGATGTAACGATTACTCGGCTTTTTCTTTGAGCGAGTTTTAAATCCTTTTGCAGGAATGCCGTTGCGTGAACGTGGATGTCCACCAGATGCACGGCCTTCACCACCACCCATTGGGTGATCCACTGGGTTCATTGCCACACCACGTGTGCGTGGACGACGACCCAACCAGCGGCTGCGACCAGCCTTACCTGAAACAATCTGCGCGTGATCAGAATTGGAGACAACGCCTATGGTTGCCATGCCTTCTGCAAGGATCATGCGCAATTCACCTGAAGGCATTTTGATGGTAGCATACTTGCCGTCACGGGCTGCTAACTGTGCAAATGCACCAGCGCTACGCGCAATGACACCACCTTGACCAGGGTGCAATTCAATGTTGTGAATGATGGTACCCAACGGAATCTCAGAGATTTTCATGGCATTGCCAACCTTAGGGGCTGAACCTTCACCTGATTGAATCACTGCGCCAACCTCAAGGCCACTTGGGGCAATGATGTAGCGCTTCTCTCCGTCTGCATAAAACAACAATGCGATGAATGCTGAACGGTTTGGATCATACTCGATGGACTTGACCGTAGCTGGAACAGCTGCCTTGTCACGTTTGAAATCGATGATGCGGTAGCGTTGCTTGGCACCTCCGCCAATGTAACGCATAGTCATCTTACCACTGTTATTCCGACCACCTGAACGGCGCTTAGCTACAGTTAAAGACTTTTCTGGCTTGCTCTCTGTCAGGTCTGCATAGTCATTGACTGTGCGAAAACGCTGTCCAGGAGTAATTGCTTTGAGTTTACGTATCGCCATGATGCTTAGATATTGCCGTAAATGTCAATAGTCTCTCCACTTTGGAGATCAATGATGGCCTTCTTGTAGGAGCTGTTACGCCCAGCAAGAACACCTGCTTTGGTGTGGCGCACAACGCGCTTAGCCGGCATGATGCATGTGCGAACACTTGCAACGCTCACGCCATATACTAATTCAACAGCCTTTTTGATCTGAATCTTGTTGGCTGTCTTTTTAACCACAAAAGCATACCGGTTGCGATCTTCAACATCTGCTGAAGCTTTCTCCGAAATGAGGGGTCGAATGATGATGTCCTCCATTACTTTGTGATTAATGAGTTTTCAATTTTGTCTATTGCCCCTTCTGTTAGGATAAGCGTTCCAGCATTCAAAATCGCATAAGTGCTTAATTCTGACACAGTTACCACTTTAGATCCCTCAAAATTGCGGGATGACAAATATACTGCTTTATCCTGGTCTGCCAAGACAACCATGGATTTCTTCCCTTTAAGGCCTAAGGCGCTGATTACCTGACTGTAGCCCTGGGTGTTGGGGGCATCCATGCTGAACTTATCCATCACAATGATGTGAGAGTCGGCTGCCATGGTGCTCAATGCAGAGCGACGAGCCAACATCTTCAGCTTTTTATTCAATTTAAAACTGTAGCTGCGGGGACGAGGACCAAAGATGGTACCACCACCGCGGAACAATGGAGAACGCATGCTGCCATGACGTGCACCACCAGTACCCTTTTGCTTGTGGAGTTTCTTTGTAGTTCGAGAAATTTCACCACGCTCCTTTGCCTTGGACGTACCCTGGCGTTGGTTGGCGAGGTATTGTTTCACGTCCAAATACATGGCGTGATCACTGGGTGTAATGCCATAGACCTCCTTGCTCAATGTCGCCTTGCGACCTGAATCTTTACCCTCTTGAGTGACAATATTCACTTTCATTATTTCTCAACGATTACCATTGACTGCTTGGCTCCAGGAATTGATCCTTTAACCACAATCATGCTGTGTTCAACATCTACTTTCAACACCTCAAGGTTTGTCACCTTGATGCGATCGTTGCCCATACGGCCTCCCATACGCATGCCCTTGAAGACACGAGATGGTGAGGAACCTGCTCCAATAGAACCCGGTGCGCGCAAACGATTGTGTTGACCGTGTGTGGCTTGACCCACACCGGCAAAGTTGTGACGCTTTACAACGCCTTGAAAGCCTTTACCCTTGCTTGTGCCTACTACGTCAACAAAGTCACCTTCAGCGAATATGGAAACGGTGAGCTCATCGCCCAGTTTCACATCTTCAGAGAAGCTGTCAAATTCTACGTACTTAGTTTTTGCAGAGGTTTTCGCTTTGGCAGCGTGGCCGGAGGCAGCTTGGTTAGGACGCTTAGCGTCCTTGAAACCGATCTGCACGGCGTTGTAACCATCGACATCGTCCGATTTAAGCTGAGTCACCGTACAGGGACCCAACTCAATCACAGTGCACGGGAAATTTTTCCCATCTGCACCGAAGATGCTGGTCATTCCGATTTTTTTGCCAATTAGTCCAGGCATAATACTATGATATTAAACTTTAATTTCTACTTCAACCCCACTAGGCAACTCCAACTTCATCAACGCATCAATGGTTTTGCTGGAAGAGCTATAGATATCTAACAGACGCTTGTAGTTGGATAACTCAAATTGCTCGCGAGATTTTTTGTTAACGTGCGGAGATCGCAATACCGTGTAGATACGCTTGTTTGTTGGCAATGGAATAGGCCCATTGACAACAGCACCCGTGCTCTTGACTGTTTTAACGATTTGCTCTGCACTCCGATCGACCAAGTTGTGGTCGTAGGATTTCAGTTTGATGCGGATTTTTTGACTCATGATTCGCTTCGGTTATTAGGCTCCCTTCACAGCCTCAATGACTGCTTCAGAAATATTGTTAGGCGTTGCGGCGTAATGGCTGAATTCCATGGTAGAACTGCCACGACCAGACGTGATGGTGCGTAAGCTGGTTACGTAACCAAACATTTCGCTCAATGGCACTTCAGCTTTGACCACGGAATCACCTTCCTTGGTGTCCATGCCTTGAACCACGCCACGGCGTTTGTTGAGGTCTCCCACAACGTCTCCCATGGCGTTTTCTGGCATGATAACTTCCATCTTCATGATTGGTTCCAAGATGACCGGAGATGCCTTTTTAGCCGAAGAACGGAAGCCAAGCTTTCCAGCTTGCTCAAAGGACAACTGATCAGAGTCAACAGGGTGGAATGAACCATCCTTCAATGTCACCTTCATGGTGTCAATTCCGTAGCCAGCCAAGGGGCCATTGACCATGGCATTCTTGAATCCTTTCTCAACAGATGGAATAAATTCACGAGGCACATTGCCACCTTTGACTTCATTCACAAACTGCAAGTCGCCTTCGAAGTCTTCATCAACGGGTCCAATCGTGAAGACGATGTCTGCAAATTTACCGCGGCCACCTGTCTGCTTCTTGTATGTTTCACGGTGGCTGACGGTCTCGTTCAATGCCTCCTTGTACTGAACCTGAGGTGCACCTTGGTTGCATTCAACCTTGAATTCACGTCGCATGCGGTCAACAAGGATGTCCAAATGCAATTCGCCCATACCACTGATCACAGTCTGACCGGTTTCCTCATCCGTGACAACACGGAAAGTTGGATCTTCTTCTGCCAATTTAGCCAATGCCATACCCATCTTGTCCATGTCAGCCTGTGACTTAGGTTCAACAGCTATGCCAATCACTGGCTCAGGGAATGTCATAGATTCCAATACGATGGGATGTTTTTCAGCTGCAAGGGTATCGCCTGTGCGAATGTCCTTGAAACCAACACCTGCACCAATATCACCAGCCTCAATTGTAGGAATGGCATTCTGCTTGTTGGAGTGCATTTGGAAGATGCGAGAAATACGCTCCTTCTTCATGGTTCGCATGTTTTTCACGTAAGAACCTGCATCGGTTGATCCAGAGTATACACGGAAAAAGCACAACCGGCCAACAAATGGGTCCGTCGCAATCTTGAAAGCAAGGGCTGAGAATGGCTCATCTACGGATGGCTTGCGAGACTCTTCCTCACCTGTATCAGGGTTCTCACCAGTGATAGCTTCCACATCCAAAGGGGATGGCAAATAAGACATCACCGCATCCAACATAGTTTGCACACCTTTATTCTTGAAGGCGGAGCCACAGAAGACAGGCGTAATTTTCATTTCAATGGTGCCTTTACGAATAGCAGCAACCATTTCCTCTCGAGTGATGCTATCGGGATCCTCAAAGAACTTTTCCAACAGGTTGTCATCAAATTCAGCAATAGCTTCAACCAATTTCTCTCGGTACTCATCGACAGTCTCAACCAATTCAGCAGGAATTTCTACTTCCTTGTAAGTCATGCCTTGGGTGTCATCGTTCCAAATAATGGCACGCTTATCCAACAAGTCAACGATGCCTTTGAATTCTCCTTCAGCACCGATTGGCACTTGCATCACCAAAGGATTGCCTTTCAAACGGTCGCCAATTTGGCTGACTACCTCAAAGAAATCTGCACCGGTACGGTCCATCTTGTTGACAAACACCATGCGTGGCACGGCGTATTTTGTTGCCTGACGCCAAACAGTTTCCGTTTGAGGCTGAACACCACCGACGGCACAAAGCAATGCAACAGCACCATCCAATACGCGCAATGAACGCTCTACCTCAACAGTGAAATCAACGTGCCCAGGGGTGTCAATGATATTGACCTTGTACTCTTCAGATCCTGGAATGGCCTGGCCTTGATTGGTTGGGAAGTTCCAAAAACACGTGGTAGCGGCAGATGTGATGGTGATACCACGCTCTTGCTCTTG
>DFSH01000044.1:130693-140616 GCA_002378565.1 Flavobacteriales bacterium UBA3442
TGCTCCATCCAGTCCATGGTTGCCGCACCATCGTGCACTTCACCAATTTTGTGACTCACACCTGTGTAGTAAAGAACGCGCTCAGTCGTTGTCGTCTTACCTGCATCAATGTGAGCCATGATGCCGATGTTGCGTGTAAATTTAAGATCCCGTGTTGACATGGTGAATGATTTAGAAACGGAAATGAGAAAATGCCTTGTTGGCTTCAGCCATCTTGTGTGTGTCTTGACGACGCTTCACAGCTGCACCTTCTTCCTTCGCTGCTGCAATGATCTCATTGGCTAATTTGTTTGCCATGGTCTTCTCATTGCGCTTGCGAGAAAATTCGATCAACCACTTCATCGCCATGGTTACCTTTCGGTCAGGACGAATCGGGTGAGGGATCTGGAAAGTTGAACCACCTACACGTCGGCTACGAACCTCAACGTGTGGCATGACATTGGTCAAAGCTGTTTTCCACTGCTCAAGACCATCACCTTCTCCAGTCTTCTCTGAGACTAGATCAATGGCGTCATAAAAAATGGCGAAGGCAAGAGATTTCTTGCCATCCAGCATCATGTTGTTTACAAAACGTGTCACCAATTCATCGTTGAATCGGGGATCTGGAAGCAGAGGGCGCTTTTTTGCACGTGTCTTTCTCATGGCTTATTTCTTGGCTTTTGGACGTTTGGTTCCGTACTTGGATCGACGCTGAGTTCGATCTGCAACACCTGAAGTATCTAGTGCGCCACGTACGATGTGATAGCGAACACCGGGAAGATCTTTCACTCGACCACCGCGAACAAGCACAATGCTGTGCTCTTGGAGGTTGTGTCCTTCACCGCCGATGTAGGCATTCACTTCATTGCCATTGGTCAATCGCACACGGGCGACTTTCCGCATGGCAGAGTTGGGTTTCTTTGGCGTAGTAGTGTATACACGTGTGCATACCCCGCGCCTTTGTGGGCAAGAATCTAGAGCAACGGACTTGCTCTTTTTTGTCATTTTCACCCGGCCTTTACGAACCAGTTGCTGTATTGTTGGCATTCGATCTGATTTAGTTTCGTTCTCAATGCGTTGTTAACACCCATTTTTTTGGGGACTGCAAATGTAGAGTATTTTCCTGCATATACAACCACGCTTAAAAGCCCAATTAGTAACTTTTTAAAAACTGATGACTCGGCTTTCCCTGATTCATGGACTCACCTACCTTTGTCAACCAATCCATGTCAGCATTTTTATCTCAATTGAATCCCGCACAGCGCAAAGCTGCTGAGCACATCAAAGGCCCTGCCATGGTGATTGCTGGAGCAGGCTCAGGTAAAACCCGTGTCCTCACCTACCGCATCGCTCACATCATGGCTCAAGGGGTCGATGCCTTCAACATCTTGGCACTGACGTTCACCAACAAGGCTGCACGGGAAATGCGTGATCGGATTGCAAGCATCACGAGCAAAGACCAGGTCAAAGGTTTGTGGATGGGAACCTTCCATTCGGTCTTTGCCCGCATCTTAAGAAGCGAAGGTCATCGCATGGGCTACCCATCCAACTTCACCATTTATGACACTGAGGACAGCAACAAAGTGATTGCTTCCTTGATCAAGGAAATGCAACTGGACAAAGACCTTTACAAAGTAAAGGCAGTTAGCAATCGCATCAGCTCTTACAAGAACAACTTGATTACCGTTAAGTCTTATGCCAAGCGAGGTGACTTGCAAGCTGCTGACTCAGCTGCAAGGATGTCAAAGATGGGTGAACTTTACAAAGCATACACCGAGCGATGTTTCAGAGCAGGCGCCATGGACTTTGATGACCTACTGCTTAGGACCAATGAGCTCTTTGTCCGATTTCCCGAAGCCCTTGCAACCTACCAGGATCGTTTCCGTTACATTCTTGTCGACGAGTACCAAGACACCAACCACAGCCAATACCTCATCATCAAAGCATTAGCTAGCCGCTTTGAGAACCTGTTCACTGTGGGCGATGATGCGCAAAGCATATACGCATTCCGAGGAGCCAACATTGAAAACATCCTTAATTTCAACAAGGATTACCCTGATGCTGGCATGTACAAGCTTGAGCAGAACTATCGCTCTTCAGGCCATATTGTCGGTGCAGCCAATGCATTAATCAAGGTTAACGAGGATCAATTACCTAAGGACATCTGGACGGAAAACCCTGCCGGCGAACCCATCGTGGTTCATCAAGCCGTGAGCGATTCCGACGAAGCACAATTTGTGGCACACACCATCTGGAATGGCATCAACCGCAATCAACAGCTGCCTGACCAATTTGCCATCCTTTACCGAACCAATGCGCAGTCACGTGCCTTTGAAGACAGTCTGAGAAGGCGGGGCATTGCCTACAGAATTTATGGGGGCTTGTCCTTCTACCAGCGAAAAGAGGTGAAGGATTTGCTGGCCTATGTCAGACTCTGCGTCAACCCAAACGACGAAGAAGCCTTCAAGCGGGCCATCAACCTGCCTAGCAGAGGCATTGGCGACACCACCATGGCCCGGTTGATTATTGCTGCCAATGAACAAAACAGCACGTTATGGGACATCGCTTGCAAGGCAACTGCATTGGTCCCAACCATCAACCGCCCCACCGCAGAACGCATCCTAGCCTTTGCAGACATGATCAAATCCTACCAGATTTTAAGCGAATCCGGCACTGCCTTTGACGTGACGTCACACATTGCAAAAACCAGTGGGTTGATCAAACTGTTTGCTGATGACAACACACCTGAAGGCGTTAGTAGGTATGAAAACATCCAAGAATTGCTGAATGGCATCAAAGATTTTGTTGAACAGCAAGAGCCTATTGAAGATGGAGACCCAAGCTTGGCAGCATTCATTCAAGATGTGGCACTGATCACAGACATAGACCGGCAAGATGAAGACCCCGGACCCAAGGTCAGTCTCATGACAGTGCACCTAGCAAAAGGCTTGGAATTCCGCCATGTTTTCGTTGTCGGACTGGAAGAAAACCTCTTCCCTTCAATGATGTCCATGGGGTCACGACAAGAAATTGAGGAAGAACGACGCCTCTTTTATGTGGCATTGACGCGGGCAGAAAAACAGGCTTACCTCACCCACTCCCATGTGCGTTACCGATGGGGCAAGCTGATTGACTGTGTCCCTAGCCGTTTTTTGGATGAACTCGATGAAAAGCACCTGGATGTCCACGAATCGGAAGTCAACAACACTTATCAGGTGCCCGAGAGCCTCAAGGACGCTTTTGGCGCACCTGAACGAGCACCAAAAGCCCGAAATACCTTCTATGGGAAGGCCGCTGAATCCATGGGGCAAAGAAAAAAAATGGAATCAAACAAAGCAAAACTCCAGGGGAAAAAACCTGAAGCCAAGCCTCGTGACATACACTTCAAACGACCTCATGCCATGAAGCGTATTGAGGACGTAACAAACAGTAAATCAGACATTCACACATCAGCAATGGACCTAAATCTCCAGATCAAAAGCCGCGTTATTCACGGCAGATTTGGCGTCGGAGCAGTGACCGCTATTGAAGGCGAGGGCATGGATGCAAAGGCCGTCATCGCCTTTGAACATGCCGGTGAGAAAAAACTGCTCCTGAAGTTTGCTAAATTGCGCCTATTATCGAAATGACTCCAACAGACTCCGCCGCCCTTAATTTGGCGTACAATACCGACAAAGACGAACTGCGCATGCCCGAGTATGGGCGGCACGTACAGTCCATGATCGCCTACTGCCTCACCATTGATGACAAGCAACACCGAAGCAAGGTGGCGCAAAGCATCATTGACGTGATTGGCAACCTCAACCCCGAACTCAGGGACAATCCAGATTACCATCACAAACTATGGGACCATCTGCATGTGATGTCGGACTTCATGCTGGATGTGGAGTCTCCCTTTGAGCGACCCACCAGGAATGGGTTAGCAACCACCCCAGAGCAAGTCCCCTACCCGGTAACGAACATGGGGAAACGTTACTATGGCGTCATCATCAAGCGTGCCATTGAAACAGTTTCAGCCATGGATGAAAGTGAGGATCGGGATGCCATGGCCTACGACCTTGCAAATCAAATGAAGCGAGCCTACCTGAGCTGGAACAAGGACCACGTAGCCGATGACATCATCTGGTCAGACCTGAAAGCCATGTCAGACGGCGTCTTGGGAGATAATCAAGAGCGACTTTCCGTCACGAAAGGAGCCATCTCACCCACCGCGCCAATTCGCGTGCGCAAAAAGAAAAAGCAACCTCTGTACAGCAAACGCAGCAACAAAAGCCCCAACCGGGGCAGCAATCGACGGGGGTTTCAAAAACGCAAATAACCCATGGCAAGTTTCAAAATCACAGGTGGTCAAAAACTGCACGGCAGCATTCAACCACAAGGAGCGAAAAATGAAGTTTTGCAAATCCTTTGTGCCACCCTGCTCACGGAAGAAACTGTCAGGGTATCAAACATTCCTGATATTGTTGATGTCAATCAATTGATTGATATCCTGAAAGACTTTGGGGTTGTTGTGACCAAGCATGGCCTTGGCGACTACAGCTTTTGCGCTAAGAACGTCAACTCAGATTTCCTATTTAGCGAAACCTACCGAGTCAAAGGAGCCTCCTTGAGAGGATCAGTCATGCTTGTAGGGCCTATGCTTGCGCGGTTTGGCAAAGGGTACATTCCCAAGCCAGGCGGTGATAAAATCGGACGGCGACGACTGGATACCCATTTCTTGGGATTCATGAAATTGGGCGCAGAATACAAACACAAGGAGGGTACCGAATTTTACGGCGTAGAGGCACCAAAATCGGGACTCAAAGGCAGCTACATCCTTCTTGACGAGGCTTCTGTGACAGGTACAGCGAACATTGTGATGGCTGCTGTCTTTACCCCCGGAACCACAAGCATATACAATGCAGCTTGCGAACCTTACCTGCAGCAACTCTGCAACATGCTGGTCCGGATGGGTGCAAAAATTGATGGTATCGGCAGCAACCTCTTGCACATTCACGGGGTCAAAAGTTTGGGATCAACCGAGCATCGATGCTTGCCTGACATGATTGAAATTGGGTCATGGATTGGCCTTGCCGCCATGACACAGAGCAGCATCACCATCAAAAATGCTGGCGTTGAGCACCTGGGGCAAATCCCGCAGGTTTTCAGAAAGCTTGGCATTCAATTGGAGATTCAAGGTGATGACATCCATGTGCCTGCGCAATCGCATTACACCATTGGATCCTACCTTGATGGATCCATGGTCACCATCAGTGATGCACCATGGCCAGGCTTCACCCCAGACCTATTGAGCATCATCTTGGTCACAGCAACACAAGCCAAAGGCTCCGTGCTCATCCACCAAAAAATGTTTGAAAGCCGGTTGTTCTTTGTTGACAAACTCATTGACATGGGTGCGCAAATCATTCTCTGTGACCCCCATCGCGCAAACGTCATCGGACTGGATCGGTCATCACCGTTGCGGGCAACAACCATGACTTCTCCCGACATTCGGGCAGGTATTTCCTTATTGATTGCCGCACTCAGTGCAGAAGGCGTGAGCACAATTCATAACATTCAACAAATCGATCGTGGCTATGAACGCATCGATGAGCGACTTAGAGCACTTGGCGCGATAATTGAACGTATTCCATCATAACATCAAAATAGCCTTACCATGAAACAGGTATCCCTTTGGATCATTGCCACCCTTTTACTGAGCTTCAATGCCAGCGACATCAGCCACTCCCCTTTTGATTCAAGCCAAATGGCCAGCGTTCGCGTCGGATCCATGGCACCTGAATTGTCCTTCAAGGACCCTGAAGGCAACATGAGAAACTTGAGTGACTTGCGTGGGAAAATTGTCATGTTGGATTTTTGGGCCTCGTGGTGTGGTCCCTGTCGGCAAGAAAATCCCTCTGTGGTGAAAACCTACCATCAATTCAAAGATGCCAATTTCAAGTCAGGGAAAGGATTTGAAATTTTCTCTGTGTCCTTGGACCAAAGCAAAGACCGATGGATCAAAGCCATTGAACAAGATAAATTGGGATGGGACAACCATGTCAGTGACTTGCGTGGATGGAGTTCCCGGGGAGCTGCCATTTATGGCATTAACAGTATCCCAAGAACCTTCCTCATTGATGGCAAGGGGAAAATCATTGGCATGAACCTTAGGGGGCAGCAAATTGCCAATGCGTTGAAAGCGCTTCAGGAATAATTTGGGACAAATTGGCAAGCCTGATTGCTCTTGACAGGGTGATCAAGCCCAATATCTGCCATTATGGCACAGATGTCGCTATGGCAAAGCATTTGATATGCTAGGAACCAGCGATTGAACCCATAATCACAGACCATGGCAGCATCCAAACCATCCAAGAAGCAAGACAATCACGGCAAATCTAAAACGGATGACGCCCCGATTGATCAAACCCATTCAGCTGAACCCACTGAAGAACTTAACCCTGACCTTGAGGCTGAGCTTCAAGAGGCCAAGGACCAGAACTTGCGCCTTTATGCAGAGTTTGAAAACTTTCGCCGCCGCACAGCTAAAGAACGCTTGAGCTTGATGATGACTGCTGGGGAGAAAATAATCACTAGCATGTTGCCTATTCTGGACGATTTTGAGCGTGCATTGAAAAACCTTCAAGCTGGTAGTGAAGAAGCTAAAGGTCTGACTCTGATTCAGCAAAAAATGCTTAACACCATGGAATCCCAAGGTCTTAAACGCATGGAAAGCAGCATTGGCAAAATCTTTGACGTGGAGTCTATGGAGGCCATCACACAGATCCCCGCACCAAAAGCTGCTGACGCTGGCAAGGTGCTTGACGAGGTTGAAGCTGGTTACAAACTCGGCGATCTCATCATCCGTTATGCCAAGGTGATCGTGGCACAATCCGCTAAATCTTAAGCCATGGCAAAAAGAGACTACTACGAGGTCCTTGGGGTTGACAAGTCCGCCGATGCCAACAGTATCAAAAAAGCGTACCGAAAAAAAGCCATCAAATTCCATCCAGATAAAAATCCAGACAACAAGGAAGCAGAGGAAAAATTCAAGGAGGCAGCTGAGGCCTACGAAGTGCTATCAAGCACTGAAAAGAAACAGAAATACGATCGATTTGGCCATCAGGCCTCTGGTTCAGGCGGTTTTGGCGGTGGCCAAGGCATGAACATGGATGACATCTTCAGCCACTTTGGTGACATTTTTGGTGGTGGTGGATTTGGTGGTGGCGGTCAACGACGAGCTCCACGCGGAGGCAACCTTCGTGTCCGTGTCAAGTTAACCCTCGAGGATATTGCCAATGGCGTAGAAAAGGAAATCAAAATCAAGCGGGCCATGCCTGCTGATGGTTTGACCTTCAAAACATGCACAACCTGCCATGGCAGTGGGCAAATAACAAGGGTCCAGAATACCATCTTGGGTCAAATGCAAACGGCAGCCACCTGCAATGACTGTCAGGGAAGCGGCCAGATGATTGATTCTCTCCCAGCAGGGGTTAGCGCTGATGGTCTTGAGCGCAAAGATGAGGTCGTTGCCATCAAGATACCTGGAGGCGTGCAAGACGGCATGCAGCTTCGGGTCAGCGGCAAGGGCAACCACGCAGCAAATGGCGGCCCTGCAGGCGACTTAATTGTCTCTATTGAGGAATTGCCCCATGAGGACTTGCAACGCGATGGCAAACATCTACACTATGAGCTCTTCTTGAGCATGCCCGATGTCACACTAGGTATCTCTGTTGAAGTACCTACAGTATCTGGCAATGTGAAAGTTGGCATAGCAGCTGGCACGCAGAGCGGCAAGATCTTGCGACTCAAAGGCAAAGGCTTACCAAACCTTGAAGGTTACGGCACGGGTGACCTACTCATTCATGTTGCCGTATGGACACCACAGACCATAACAGCCTCTGACAAAAAAGCCATGGAAGCTCTGAGGAAATCTGAAAGCTTCAAGCCAAACCCTAGCAAAAAAGACAAAGGTCTATTTAGCCGGATTCGAGAGATGTTCTCTTGATACCCCGCAATTGAAGCTTTGCATCATCACAAAAAAAGGCAGCCAAATGGCTGCCTTTTTTGTTTTCAATAGCAATTACCTTTGGCTTAAATCAAGGCCTAACAAGGGTTAGTGGGCCTGCATAGCGGATTTCCTTGAGACCGCATTGCAACATGATGTAATACGTACCATCCCCCAGCTTTCTGCCATTGGCATTGACACCTGTCCAGCTATCATCATAGGCAGTCTGTTCATAGACTTGACCACCCCATCGGTCAAAGACCCTCAAAGTACAATCATCACCAAAGGTGACTTCTGACAAGTCTAAAATATCATTGAGACCATCTCCATTGGGGGTCATTAGATTTTGTATGTGACCCAATTCAGGTCGCGTTTGTCGAGGTAGCCAGTACACCATCAAGGTATCTGCACCGCGGCATCCCAAAATGTCCGTAACAATGACGTAGACAGTCGTGCTGTCTTCAAGCATCCACATCTGCGGATCCTGCTGACGGTAATTGTTCCAGTACACAGGCTGATCAGCATACCAGTACCATGCAGCACCAGTGTCAACTGCCAAGTAAGCTGTATCTCCATAAACAATGGCAGTGTCTGATCCTGCACTCACATCCAACGTCCACGTGAAGACCTCAACGGTATCGTACAAGGTGTCTGGACAGGATACGGAATGCACCGTCATCTTAACCCAATGCTTGCCCGGCTGGTTCCACGTGACATGCTCAATGGAGTCACCCGTCGCGCCAAAGGTGTTGGATTGTGTACCAAAGTCCCATGAGAACGTGGCATCAACGGGGGTGGTGCCAATGGCCTTGAATGTGAAGTCTTGTGCCTCAAAACATGCCACGCCAGACCATCCTATCTGGTAGTCAGGTGAATCGTAAATAACGAAAGTTTCTATCACGGTATCCGTGCATACCAAACCTGGGTTGATGATGAGCATCACATCAAATCGACCCGTGTCAGGAAAAGTGAATAGTGGTGTCGGACTTGAGCTGGTGTCTGACACTGACGTTGTATCACCAAAATCCCACATGTAGCCTAAAGCACCTGCAGTTTGTGCCTGAAACTGCACGGTTGTACCGCCACAAAGCATGGTTGGATTTTCCACCTGTGTCAACATGTCTGCCACGACATTGACGATGCAGTTGGTGACGTTGAATTGGTAGTCTCGTCGGACGGTGCTTTTCAACACCCCATTGTCATATTCACTCACACAAATACCGACCACAAACTGTCCAGTCTGGGTTGCAACACCCGTTATCATGCCCGTAATGGGATCAATGCTTAAGGCAGGGTTGCCGGGAATTGGGACTGCTGAGGTATTGGGCGCAATGAATGGAATAATGCTGTACGGTGGCGGATCAGCAGGGTTAGGACTTGCGTTAAAGCTTGATCCTCCATTGAGGATATCGCAAAAAGCATAGTGCAAGGAATCACCATTGGCGTCTGTAGCAGACGCATCAATCGATAGCTGATCACCTTGACAAATCACGATGGGCGGAATGGTCGTGAACTGTGGTGTGCTGTTGCAGTTATCCATGGTTGGCACCTGAACCGTATAAGTGTTGCCTTTGCCTGAGGCCGATATGTTAGTGATGGTTGAATTCCGGCAACAGCGCTGGTAGGAGATGTTATACCCTCCAAGCCTTGCTGGCAAGGTCATGGTGTGCACATACTCCGCATACTCTGTGCAGATATTTGGTGGAATTGTTAGGCATGGATTGCCGGTACCCGTCGGCACGGTAATCGTTGGCCCCTTAGTTACAGATGGGTTGAACAGCAAATTGCCTGAAATATCATAGACAGAAAAATTGACTGAATTATCAAAGCCTGCGCCACCTGAATTGCAATCTCTGTAGATTCTCAACGTGATTTGGTAGCTGTTGCTCCCAAGGCATGTATAGGTGATCTCCCCCCCAACCAAGTGGGCAGCATCCATCGTCTGACCAGTAAGCAG
>DFSH01000010.1 GCA_002378565.1 Flavobacteriales bacterium UBA3442
GCTGGATTTCGCGGGGATCGTTTTGCCCATTGGAAGCAGTCGGTGAAGGGCAACAATGACCTGTTGAACTTGACCCAACCAGAGATCATTGAAGATATCCACCGGGTGTACCTTGAGGCAGGTGCGGACATCATTGAAACCAACACCTTCAGTTCCACAAGCATCTCCATGGCAGACTACGGCATGCAGGAACTGGTGCATGAGATCAATCTGCGAGGCGCGCAGCTCGCGGTCAAGGCAGCAAAGGCCTTCAGCACTGACGACAAGCCACGCTTTGTGGCGGGGGCTATCGGGCCAACCAACCGGACCTTAAGCCTGAGTCCTGACGTTGAGCGTCCGGGTTACCGCAATGGCGACTTTGATCAGCTGCGTGAGGCCTATGTTGAACAAGTAACTGCCTTGATTGAAGGCGGGGTGGATATCCTCTTGGTTGAAACCATTTTTGATACCCTCAACGCAAAAGCTGCCCTGTTTGCCATCGAAACCGTCTTTGACAAGTTGGGTAGAAAGCTTCCCATCATGGTCAGCGGCACCATCACAGACGCCAGTGGTCGCACCTTGAGTGGACAAACAGCAGAGGCTTTTCTGATCTCCATTTCCCATTTACCGCTCTTAAGCGTTGGCTTGAATTGTGCCCTTGGGGCCAAGGATTTGCGGCCATATTTGCAGGTCCTTTCTGCCAAATCTCCTTTTTTAATTTCTGCCTACCCCAATGCTGGCCTGCCTAATGCCTTTGGTGGTTACGACGAAAGCCCGAATGACATGGCGGGAGACATTGGCGAGTATTTGGACTTAGGTATTGTCAATATTGTGGGCGGATGTTGCGGCACAACGGCTGAACACATCAAGGCCTTTGCCCAGCGAATCAAGGGCGTGAAGCCACGCAAATTACCTGAGGATACTGAGCCAGGCAACATGCAGTTGAGTGGCCTTGAGCCCCTGACCATTCGATCCGACAGCAATTTCATCAATGTGGGTGAGCGCTGCAATGTCACAGGCTCACGGAAATTTCTTCGCTTGATTAAATCCGGCGAGTTTGAGGCAGCCATAGCGGTTGCCAGAGATCAAGTTGACGGGGGTGCACAAATCTTGGACGTCAACATGGATGAAGGCATGTTGGATGGGGTGGAGGCCATGAAGGAATTCTTGAACATGGTAGCTTCAGAGCCGGACATTTCCCGCATTCCCATCATGATTGACTCCTCCAAATGGGAAATCATTGAAGCGGGCCTGCGTTGCGTGCAAGGCAAGTCGGTGGTTAACTCTATCTCGCTGAAATCCGGTGAAAAGGAATTCCTTCGACAGGCTAAACTGGTGCAGCGGTATGGTGCAGCGGTGATCGTGATGGCCTTTGATGAAACGGGCCAGGCTGACAACTACCAGCGACGCATTGACATTTGCGCAAGGGCTTACCATTTGCTGGTCAACAGCGGATTCCTGCCCCAAGACATCGTGTTTGATCCCAATATTTTCCCTGTGGCAACAGGCATGGAGGAACATCGACGAAATGCCCTGGATTTCTTTGAAGCCACCGCATGGATTAAGGCCAATTTGCCCCATGCCTTGGTGAGCGGCGGCTTGTCCAATGTCAGTTTTTCCTTCCGGGGCAATGATGCCTTGCGAGAGGCCATTCACGCGTGTTTCTTGTACCGCGCTATCGCCTCGGGCATGGACATGGGCATTGTCAACCCCAGCCAGCTTGTGGTTTATGATAAAGTGCCAGCAGATTTGCGTGAAGCCATTGACGATGTGTTGTTGGATCGGCGAGATGACGCCAGCGACCGTTTGCTGGATATGGCAAACTCTGTTCAAGGTCAGGCTGTCAAGTCAAAGGTTGATCTGTCTTGGCGATCCTTGCCAGTTGCTAAACGACTTGAGCATGCCCTGGTCAATGGCGTCGGTGAATACGTGATTGAAGACACCAATGAGGCCATGGCTACACTGGGAGAGCCATTGGCCGTGATTGAGGGGCCTTTGATGGATGGCATGTCTGTGGTGGGTGACCTTTTTGGGTCAGGTAAGATGTTCCTGCCTCAAGTGGTTAAATCTGCCCGGGTGATGAAGCAATCAGTGGCCCAGCTACAGCCCTATTTTGATGCGGCCAGCGTTGATGGCAAGGCAAAAGCCAACGGAAAAATCTTGATGGCTACCGTTAAGGGTGATGTGCATGACATTGGCAAAAACATTGTGTCGGTGGTTCTGCAATGCAACAATTACGAGATCATTGACCTAGGGGTGATGGTGCAACCGCAGCACATCATTGATGCCGCCATTGAGCACCAGGTGGACGCCATTGGTCTGAGTGGTCTGATCACCCCCTCGCTGGATGAAATGGTATTCCTCGCCTCAGAAATGCAACGCCTTGGGTTGAAGATGCCCTTGCTCATCGGGGGCGCAACCACATCACGAGCGCACACTGCCGTTAAAATCATGCCGGCCTTTGATGGGCCTTTGGTCCATGTCAATGACGCCTCACGGGCCGTACCAGTCATGCAACAACTGCTGGGCAGCAAGTCACTGGACTTTGCGGCAGATACGCGTGCATCGTATGAAAAATTGGCCAGTCAATACGCGAAAAGACAAGGCCAGAAAAACTTACTACCCATTGCAGACGCTCGGTCTCGCCGTCTTGCTGTTGACATGTCTTTGAAGGCGATAAAACCTGATGAATATGGCGTATTCAGCTTGAAGGACTACCCCTTGGAAGTCTTGATTGAGACCATAGACTGGACCCCCTTCTTTGCTGCGTGGGAGTTACATGGAAAATACCCCGCCATCCTGACTGACGAGGTGGTTGGAGAGGCCGCAAAGGATTTGTTCGATGACGCACAAATCATGCTGTCGACCCTGGTGAAGGAATCCTGGATTCAGGCGAATGCAGTTTATGGTTTCTTCCCTGCAGAACAGGATGGCGATGACATCCTTGTTCAGGATATGGCAGGATTGAAGCATCGCTTCATCACCCTTCGACAGCAATCAGCCAAGCAGAAAGGTCAGCCCTTGTTGGCATTGGCCGATTTCATTGACCAGTCAGATGACTGTCTGGGGTGCTTTGCTGTAACAACGGGTCATGGGGTAGATGAACGAGTGGCTGCTTTTGAAGCAGCTAATGACGATTACTCAGCCTTGTTATTAAAAGCCTTAGCTGATCGCTTGGCCGAGGCTTTTGCAGAGCATTTGCATCAACGGGTGAGAAAGGAATTTTGGGGCTATGCTCCCGCTGAACAGTTGGGAAATGATGATTTGATTGCAGAATCCTACCAGGGCATTCGACCCGCACCCGGCTACCCCGCTTGCCCGGATCATTTGGAAAAAGACCTGATCTTCCAGCTACTGGAAGTGGAGAAACGTGCGGGACTGCAGCTCACAGAGTCCAAAGCCATGATGCCATCTGCCGCGGTCAGTGGCTACTATTTTGCTCATCCTGAGGCAAGGTACTTTGGCATTAGAGCCATCGGACAAGACCAGCTTGTCGACTATGCTAAACGACGAAATATCACCCTGGAGGAGGCTGCTAAATGGCTCTCACCCTTATTGAACACATGACATGAAAGTAATAGATCACATCCGAGCTGCCAAAGGGAAAACCCTGTTCAGCTTTGAGATTTTACCCCCGCTGAAAGGCACAAGGATTGATGCCTTGTATGAGAGCATTGAACGCCTCATGACCTTTGACCCCAAGTTCATTGATGTCACAAGTCATCGCGAGGAGTACGTCTACAAGCGACATAAATCTGGCTTACTAGAGAAGGTCCACACACGCAAACGTCCAGGTACGGTAGGGATTTGTGCGGCCATTCAAAACAAGTTCAAAGTTGACACCGTCCCCCATGTGATATGTGGTGGATTCACCCGTGAAGAGACTGAGTATGCCTTGATTGACTTGCACTACCTAGGCATTGATAATGTGTTGGTTTTGCGTGGTGATGCATTGAAGTCGGATGGCGTTTTCAAGGCGGAGAAGGGTGGGCATCAATACGCAGTTGAGTTGTTGGGTCAGGTGATGGATCTCAATGCGGGCAAATACCTGTACGATGAGGTAGAAAACAGCAATCCCTCCAGCTTCTGCCCCGGCGTAGCAGGTTACCCGGAGAAACACTTTGAAGCGCCCTCTTTGCGTTCAGACATCAAGCACCTCAAAGCAAAGGTGGATGCTGGGGCGGAGTACATTGTGACGCAGATGTTCTATGACAATGCCGCCTACTTCTCTTTTGTAGACAAGTGTCGATTAGCAGGTATTGATGTTCCCATTATTCCCGGGATCAAGCCCATTGCTACCAAGCGACAACTGACAAGCATCCCCTCTCACTTTTACATCAACTTACCAGATGATTTGGTGGATGCCATGGAGGATGCAAAAGATGCTGATTCGGTTCGTCAGGTTGGTATTGAGTGGGCGATTGCCCAGTCTAAGGAGTTGATGAAACAAGGTGTTCCGTCATTGCATTACTACACCATGGGATCATCCAAGTCGATTGAAGCCATTGC
>DFSH01000034.1 GCA_002378565.1 Flavobacteriales bacterium UBA3442
AAAGTTTAGGAAACTTCTATTCTATCCATTGAACTACGGGGCCAATTAGTAAGCACACAGACATCTTTACCAACCACCTCTTCTGGACTGAAGTGTTCAGTAATGCCTGAAAGCACTGTCATGGTATCAAAACCTCTGTCCAGGGTGAGCTTCAACAAGCAATCTACTTTGGGGACAGCCTCTGCAGCCTTATGCATTGCAACATGGATATCCAAGGGAGCAAATTGATCAAAAGTGATGTGATCTAACATGGGCTCAAGGTATTCAGGGTGGTGAGGACAGGCTAAGGTTTGACCAGCTTTGCGCGCTGAATATCCATCGCTTCATCCTCAATTTTATCAAAAAGCAAGGCCGCTTGACCGAGTTGTGTTCCAACTTTAATTAAATGGCCTTCGCTGCAAAGGTCAGACCATTGCAAAGCAGCAGTCATCCCCAGCATCACTCTGAGCTTGTCAGAGACCTGAGGCATGAAGGGATCCATCAACACAGTGAGGGCTGCAGCAATTTGTGTGGCCACACCTAGGATGGCTTGAGCCCTAGCTAAATCTGTCTTCATCACCTTCCAGGGTGCTTGATCTGCCAAGTATTTATTGCCCGCACGGGCTAAGTTCATCGCCTCAGCGAGGGCATCACGGAATTTGAACTGCTCCAAATATTTCTCAATGGCATCTGCTTGTTTCACAATATTTTTCAAGGCCTCTATGTCAGCAGGCTCCTGGCCAATCACTGGCACCTTGCCATCACAGAATTTGTGATTGAGCACCATGATGCGATTCACCAAGTTGCCGTAAATCGCGACCAACTCCGAGTTGTTCCGTTGCTGAAAATCTGCCCATGTGAAGTCATTGTCCTTGTTCTCTGGCATCGTGGCACACAAGGCATAGCGCAGCACATCTGCTTTGCCTGGAAAATCTTCCAAGTACTCATGCAGCCAAACGGCCCAATCTCTTGAGGTCGACAGCTTGTCACCTTCTAGATTAAGGAACTCATTGGCAGGCACTTGATCTGCAAGGATGTATTCCCCATGCTGCATCAAAATGGCTGGGAAAATGATACAATGAAACACAATATTGTCCTTGCCAATGAAGTGAATCAATCGGGTGTCATCTGCCTTCCACCACTTTTCCCAATCCTTGCCAAACAGCTCCTGGGTGGCGGTGATGTAACCCAAGGGCGCGTCAAACCAGACATACAGCACCTTGCCCTCAGCACCTTCAACCGGCACAGGCACGCCCCAGTCTAAATCTCTGGTCATGCTGCGTGGCTGCAGGCCATCCCCGGAATCCAGCCATGACTTGCACTGGCCATAAACGTTGGCCTTCCACTCAGGGTGGGACTCAATGTATGCCCGAAGGTCAGGGGCCAATTTGTCCAATGGTAAAAACCAATTGGTTGTCTTTCTTCGCTCCAAGGTGGCACCAGATAAGGTCGATGCCGGGTTGATCAAATCCGTGGGGTTTAAGGTGGCACCGCATGACTCACATTGATCACCATAGGCCTCAGGGTAACTGCATCGGGGACACGTTCCCTTGATGTAGCGATCCGCCAAAAACTGCTTCGCCTCCGGGTCGTAGTACTGATCGGTTTCACGGGTATCAAAAACCCCTTTGTCATAAAGCTCCTTGAAAAAGCTTGAAGCCACTTCCTTGTGCTTGTCTCCAGAGGTTCTTGAATAAACATCAAAGTCAACCCCAAAATCCTTCAAGGCGTCACGCATCATCACATGGTAGCGATCCACAATGTCCTTAGGTGATACACCTTCCTTGCGAGCGCGCATGGTGATGGCCATGCCGTGCTCATCAGATCCGCAGATGAAGGCCACATCCTCACCACGAAGACGCAAAAAGCGGACATAGATGTCTGACGGCAGGTAACACCCTGCCAAATGTCCAATGTGAATGGGACCATTGGCATAGGGAAGTGCTGCCGTGACGGTGGTGCGATTGAATTGACTCATGGGTTCACAAAAGTACGAAGCAGCCTTACCTTGGCAGAACCTAATTTCACATGGACTCACTCATTCATCCCCCCTCCCTTGTTGCCGGCGACCATATCGCCCTGATCAGCCCGTCCAGGTACACCGATTCAACGATGATTGAACAGGCCAAGCAATGGGCTGAAAGCCATGGATTTGTTGGGGTTGAGGCAGGTAACCTTGGTGAACAATCAAACCAATTTGGTGGCAGCTCTAGTCAGCGAGCAGCAGACGTAAATACCGCTATCGGACAACCCCTCATCAAGGCCATATGGGCTATTCGAGGAGGATATGGGGCAGTTAATATGGTTGACTTGGTTGACTGGGAGGCCCTGAAAGCATCGCCCAAGTGGTTGATTGGCTTCAGTGACTTCACACATTTGATTGGTAAAGCTCACGTAAATGGCCTGGCAGCACTTCACGCTTGGATGCCTATTCAACTGCCACAGCTTGACACATCGAGCAAAAACTCCCTTGCGCTGGCCTTGCAGGGCAAAGCCCTAGGGCTTTGCGCTAAGCCCCATGACCTGAATCGACATGGCCAATCCACTGGCCTATTGATCGGAGGCAACCTCAGTGTCCTGTATAGCATGATTGGCTCAGACAGCTTCCCCTGCCTAGATGGCGCCATTCTCTTTTTGGAAGACCTGGACGAACACTTCTACCACATCGATCGCATGATGTGGGCGCTGAAGCGGTCAGGCTCCTTCAAAGGCCTTCAAGGCATGATTGCGGGTGACATGACTGACATGCACGACAATGACGTGCCATTTGGCATGAATGCCCTAGAAATTCTGGCAGAACATTGCCCAAAAAGCCTGCCCTTTGCCACAGGGTTTCCATTTGGCCACGAAAAACGCAATGAAACCCTTGTCACCGGCTCTCAGGTAACCTTGACGGTAGATTCGCAAGGTGCAGCATTCACCTACCTACCCTGACCGCCCCCTTTCCAAGCAAAAACAGCTGATTGGGCAATGGGGAGAGCAGTGTGTTGCCGTCCATTACCAACATGAAGGCTATGTTTCGATTGCCAGAAACTGGAGACATCAACGGGCTGAAATTGACTTGATTGTGCATCAGCCTGGGCAACAATTGTTGGTTCTCATCGAAGTGAAGGTCGTGGGTCATCATCGAGACCATCCAGCTGCAAAGTCAAGACAGTTCAGGAGAATCGCAAAAGCTGGAACGGCCTATTTGTACATGCATGGCCTGAATTGGGAAATCCGCATTGACCTCGCCTTGGTTCAAAACTCGAAAGGGAAAAGCCATGTAATTGTACATCAGGGATTTTGGGAGGGCTGGGGATAGTTCACGGAGCATATAAATTGACTATTTTTGCAAAAAATTTCAACAGTGAGTACCCAAGATCAAGACGCTTCATCTGAGAAGACAGGCAAAGGCAACAATAAGTTCAAATCCAGCATCGGAGCCGATGGAAAAAAGGAGTTTGGACGCAGTGCATCCAGTCGTGACCGCGGCAGTCGTGACGACAGTCGAGGCAGCTACAATAAAGACAACCGCTCAGGCAGTAGCG
>DFSH01000032.1 GCA_002378565.1 Flavobacteriales bacterium UBA3442
CCCTACACCTGGGAGCACAGCAATTTGTGCGCGTTGCAGGTGGGAGATTCCGTGAATTTAGAGTTTGACATCATTGGCAAATACGTTGCCCGCATGCTGTCAAACCGGCGCAACTGAGGCCAGCATTTCCCGAATCAAAGGAATCAGAACTTCAGACTCAAAGGCCTTTACCGCATCCTTCTCAATGATTGTGGATCGATCGATGGATAAATAGCTGACGGGCGATTTAGGCTGCCTTAAAGCGTCGATGCCTGCCATCCAAGGTCCGCTTAGTCCTTCTTGCTGCGCTAGAAGCCAGATGTAAAACATGAGCTGCAGGGCTTTGCTCTTGCTAGATTTCTGCCATTGATCTGCTGAGGTAATGCCCAATTCAGTTGGCTTGAATTGCCCAGTTTTTAAATCCACAATCACAGTCACATCAGGCCATTGCTCGATGCGATCGGCACTGCCTTTCAACAGGATTTCCCTGCCATCCACGACAAGCCTTGCCTGCAGTTTCTTTTCTACACCGTGAATGGTCCAGGGCGAGGGTCGATCTGCCTGATGTTGTATGCGCTTGCCTTCTTCGCGGCAATAGTTGCTGGCCAGCTGATGTGCCACTTTGTGGGTCAACACATGTGGCCCTTGCCGTCCGGATCCTGGAAAATGTGCAAGAAGGCTTTCCGCGGTCCACGCCGTGACAAGCTTTGGTTCGGGCCATTGCTTGGTGGATTGCCACTGGAGGAAGGCTTTCTCATGAACCTTGTGCAAGACATTACCTAAGGCATGACCCGCCATGCGATCCAACACATCCGCCTCTTGGTACACCCCCAATAGAAAGCGTTGGTAAAAATCCTCTGGTCGGTGCAGGTATTGATGCAGGGCTGAAGGGCTCAGGCCGCGATGCAAGAGCTGACCCGCCAATCGATCCAGGGTGCCCTGCGAGCGTGGCAAAACAAAGGGTTGCTGAATCATGGGAGGCATGACAGGCAGCACCGTGGCATGCTCATGCCATTGGATGCCAGCATAGCGTGTCAGTTCAATGCCCATCTGCACCACAAAACGACTGGGCTCACCCTTGCCTAAGCCTTCAGGCTCGTTGTTGTGAACCAAGTGAACATGCTTTGCTCGTTGCAGTAGGCGGTAGACATGGTAGGCAGTGACGGCTTCTCTGTCGCTGGCGATAGGCAAGCCATACGCCCGCCTAAGGTCGTTAGGCAAAAAGGTGGCGTCACCCCGGCCGACAGGTAGCTTGCCTTCGTTGGCAGGCGCAATGATGACAGTGTCAAAATCCAGACTCCGCGATTCAAGCAAGCCTAATACCTGCAACCCATCAAAGGGTTCGCCATAAAAAGCCACAGGGCTTTGCGCAGCAAATTGCTTGAAAAGCCGCCGCAGCGTCGCAAAAGAAATCTGCCCTTCAGGTAGCCAGTCCAACGTTTGCGCCATGGCTTGAGCGCAGAGGCGACCGGGTTCAACATCCCAGGCCTGTGTCAGGGTTGTCAAGTGTGTGAGCAAGCGCCTTCGCATCATGTCCAGCCACTGACTGGCTTTGTCGGACTTTGCCCACATGGGTTGAGCCTCATCAAAAAGGTTGGTGATGTCAGCGTGGTCCCAGTGGGATCTCCGGCTGTTTCGGAAGGACCACAGTGCCTGGCCTAGGGCCTTCTCGTCACCCACCAAGGCAGCGGAAATGGGATGAACCAAGGTGGCCTCAAGGCTTTTTCTTGGCATGCTTCCCCGGCCCTGTTCAAGGGTTTCATGGTACTGCAAAAAGGCGTCAATGCCCGCGTACACGGCGCTGTGTTCGAGCATGAGACCCATGGTGACATTGGCTTCTTGAATGCCTAGTGGCAGAGCCTGAAGCAAGGGAACAAGCAAGGATTCATCGGGAAGAATCACGGCGCAGCCATCCATGTTGCCATGTTGGTTGAGGTGCGCCTCCAGTAGGTGACCCACGGCCTTTGCTACCCCAATGGCGCCAGGCGCTTGGCGGCTGTGAAAGTCTGCTGTTGAGGTGGCGAAGTAGCCCTGCGCTGCATCAAAGTCCCCACACAAACCCTTAGGGAGGCTTTGATGCAATGCCCGCAATGCTTCGCCAGCCTCATGTTGCGGGTCGTTAAAATAATGGCTGTCAACATCCCAATAGGCTGTTGCGCCTAGGTGCTGATGCGCCGTGACCATCAGTTCTTTTTCTGGTGGTGTCAGGGCATTGAAGCCAACAAAAGTTACCTGACTCATGCCTTGCTTATCCATCCACTGCGTCAATGTCTTCTCAAGGTCACCATCGCTCACGGCAGAGCGGAACAGCTCGCCAGGCGTCCCCAAGCCTTCTGCGGCTAGCCGCTGATGAAAGCCTTGGTAGAGGCGGGGCATCTTCAACCATAAATTCAGCCGCCGCTGCATCAAATCAGTGGGTAGATCAAGCCCCCATTCTGCCAGGGTTTCAACCTCTTTGAGCTCTCGGTACAAGGCTTGCGCGTCCACCCCGTGCCGATCAATTTCACCAAAGTCTCGAAGCAGGGTTGGGCCCCACTTCAAAAAGTCCTCCAAAGCTTCCGCATCAGTTTCAGTTTGGTGAACGTGATATAGGGCGAGCAGCTGCTCCACAGGGCTGACAGGTCGCCGCCCAGCGAAGCCCATCATGACCGACTCAATAGACCAAATGCCAGGTGACATCACGGGGCCATCGGCTTCCAATGAGAATGCATGGCGAAGGGATCGCTCTGCCCGACGCGATGGCAAAATGATGCCTAAGCGGTGCAGTTGACCTTGGTGTTGGCGGGTTAAATCCCTGGCAACGCGGCGCAAAAATGGGACAGATGCCTCGTTGGATTCCATGAGGGAAATTTACTGAATCATTCTTGGGTATAATGCCCCTTGTTGTGTAGCATGTCGGCCACGGTGTCGTGAACCTCGCCTTGGATGCTTGCGCCAGACTTCAGGGCCTCTCGGATGTTGCTGCTGCTGCGCTCCATGGCCTTGCCTGGGACCAGCGTGACGCGGGGATGGTTGTGCCACGGACTGTCATCAGGCAAAGGGTAATGTGGCCTTGGGTACACCAACAAAGGCAGGCATTTTAGGATGTCTTCCGACTGTTTCCATTGAGCAAATCCCAGCAAATTGTCAGCACCCATTAACAGAACAAAGTCACAGTCAGGCTCCCTGTCCATCAAGGCGCGGACCGTGTCAATGGTGTAGTTAGGCTGTGGCAAGGTCAGTTCGATGCGCTCCACCTTCAAGTTGTCCATGCCTGCCAATGCGGCCTCCACCATGGTTAATCGCTCCTGGTCTTCCAGCAGGTCATCCTTGCTTTTATTGGGGCTGTGCGGGGTGAGAACCAGCCGAACATGATCAAGCTGAGCCCACTGCTGTAGAGCCATGGCCACAGTCACATGTGAGCGATGAATGGGGTTGAAGCTGCCAAAAAATAATCCAATGCGCGGCTTCATAGCAGTCACTTGCTTAAGCCTGGGTGAGCAAAGGATGCAACCACATGGTTCAGCTCATCGATGGCCACTTGTAAATTGTCATTGACAATGATGTGGTCAAATGCGCCGGCAAGGGCGATTTCCTTGTCTGCCTTTGCGAGGCGTTCTTGAATTTTCTCTGGCGTATCCGTTTTGCGATTTCTGAGTCGGTCTGCCAATGTTGTCTGGTTGGGGGGTTGGATAAACAGGGCAAAGGCTTGATCGCCAAACTGCTTTTTCAGGTTCAGCCCGCCATTGACATCCAGATCAAAGACCACCATTTTTCCTTGCGCCCACAGGGCTTCTACTTCCGACTTCAAAGAGCCGTATTTGTCTCCGTGGTACACCTCTTCCCATTCAAGAAAGTCACCGGACTCCACGCGTTGATTAAAGGCCTCAGGGCTGAGAAAGTGGTAATCTACACCGTCCTTTTCCTTGCCTCGAGGCTGGCGACTTGTAGCTGATACGCTGAAGGCTAGCCAGGGGAAATTGGCCATCATGGCCTTCACCAAGGTGGTTTTCCCTGCCCCAGAGGGCGCAGAGAGAATCAATAGCTGATGGGTGCTCATCGGACGTTGAGGGATTGCTCTTTAATTTTTTCCAAGGACTCTTTCATGGACACGACCAGGGACT
This sequence comes from Flavobacteriales bacterium UBA3442, assembly GCA_002378565.1. Taxonomy (GTDB): domain Bacteria; phylum Bacteroidota; class Bacteroidia; order Flavobacteriales; family Schleiferiaceae; genus TMED14. The sequence continues at coordinate 4,083 of DFSH01000032.1, forward strand.
GAAGGTCTGCATGGTTGGCTTTGCTGCCAAGGGTGTTCACCTCGCGGCCAATCTCCTGAGCTAAAAACCCCAGTTTTCTGCCAGAGCCATCCTTCAACGTGTCAAGGAAATGCGTAAGATGTGCTTGCAACCGCACCTTTTCTTCGTTGATGTCAAACTTCTCTACGTAGTAGATGAGCTCTTGCTCAAATCGGTCTTGGTTGACGTTCAGCGCTGCTTCCTCAAGGTGCTTGGTCAACCGCTCTTTCACTCGCTCAATGCGTGCAGACTCGTAGGTGTCAACCTGGTCCAAGTCCGCTTGAATGGCTGCCACATGAACGCGCAAATCATCGGCCATGGCCTCCCCCTCCCTTTGACGGAATTGATGGAAGTTGACTAAAGCTTCATCGATGGCCTGCTCTGCGGCGGCCCATTCGCTGTCTGACAAGGCCTCCGCTTGTTGCGGTTTGGTCAATTTGAGTGCCATGGACAAAGCCGCTTCATTGGAGATGTCCCCGCCAATGGACTGCAAAGCTTGCATGCTGGACTGCAACCAGTCGGCATCCAAGCCTGTGTGGCTTGCTGATTCCTGTCTGCGGTGAATGTTGACCTCAACCTTGCCGCGCTCTGCAGCAGCGGCTACGCGCTTTCGCCAAGCCATTTCGCGGTCGCGGTAGGTGGCGGGTAGTCGCAGGCTCAGGTCTAAACCCTTGCTGTTGAGCGAGCGAATTTCTACGGTGATGCTTTGATCACCGTCTTGGGATTGGCCTTTACCATAGCCAGTCATGGATACAATCATGCCCACAAAGGTAAAACCTCTTCATGCAGTACCGGTTGGCTTTTCACACGTTGGTGATCAAATACTGTTAACAGCTCCTGAGCGGACAAGGGCTTTGCTTGCTCATTGAGGCCTAATCCATGACTGATCCAGCCAATCAAAGCCTCTGGGGTCCAGCCCCTCGCCTTGAAATCCCTGATGGCTATGTCGCCATGACGCTTGCTCAATCGGTGCCCATCAGGACCCATCCACAAGGGCACATGCCAATAGGTTGCCCCCTCAAGGCCAAGGGCTTCAATCAACGCCTTTTGGGGAGGGATGCTTTCTTTGAGGTCCATGCCGCGGACCACAGACCTGATGGCTTGGTGGGCGTCATCAACCACGACGGCCAATTGGTAGGACCAGGCCCCATCTGCCCGCTGGAGAACGAATGGGTCTCCGGACCAGCGAAACCTCAAGGCGTGACCGCCATTCAGGGGCAAGCCTTTGTTGGCACAGGTTCCAGGGTAGCCAGCCAGGGGTTTGCCATGGGGTGCTCGGACGACATCCTGCATGGCTGACTGGATGGCTTTCCGGCTGCAGTTGCAAGCGTAGACAAGGTCTTGGTCAATCAGTTGCTGCAAGGCCGACCGGTAGCGATCATGGCTTGCGGACTGGTAGAGAACCTCCCCATCCCAGTTCAGTCCCATCCATGACAAGTCTGTCAAGGCGGCTTCAGCAAAGGCCATCTTGCTTCGCTGGGGATCCAAGTCATCCATGCGCATCATCAGCGCAGAACCGCTTGACCGAGCATCTAGCCAAGCAAGCAATAGGCTGGATGCATTGCCAATGTGTAAGTGCCCAGAAGGGGATGGTGCCAATCGTCCTTGCATGGGTCAAAAGTCCACATTTTTCACCTTTCGAGCATTGGGCTTTTATTCCAGCCATTAATGTCCGAATTTGCAGCCATGAAAAATCAAAACTTTGGCACCTTGGCCATCCATGGTGGGCAAGAACCCGATCCCAGCACAGGCGCTGTCATGCCGCCCATTTACCAGACATCCACCTATGTGCAAACATCCCCCGGTCAACACAAGGGCTATGAGTACAGTCGCACCCTTAACCCCACCAGGCATGCCCTGGAAAAGGCTTTAGCTAGCATTGAATTAGGCAGCCATGGTTTAGCCTTTGGCAGTGGATTGGCCGCAGTTGACGCGTGCATGAAATTGCTCAAGCCAGGCGACGAGGTCATCTCATGCAGCGATTTGTATGGAGGGACCTACCGGCAATTCGTGAAAATCTATGAGCCATTTGGCATTCAATTCCACTTTGTGGACATGGATTCACCGGAGCAGGTCACTTCCTTGGTCAATGAGCGAACGGCAATGATCTGGGCGGAGACGCCCACCAATCCCATGCTCAATGTGATTGACATCCCTGCCATGGCAACCATTGCACAAGCTGCTGACGCCCTTTTGGTGGTGGACAACACTTTTGCCACCCCGTATTTGCAGCAGCCACTGACCCTTGGTGCAGACATTGTTTTGCATTCGGCAACCAAATACCTAGGGGGTCACAGCGATGTAGTGCTGGGCGCCTTGGTTGTGAAGAACGATGACCTTGCTGCTCGATTGGCCTTCATCCAAAATGCCACGGGAGCAATTTGTGGTCCGATGGACAGTTTCCTGGTGCTGCGAGGCATCAAAACCCTTCACGTCCGCATGGATAGGCACATGAGCAATGCAAAAGCCCTTGTGGCCCATTTGAATGAGCATCCAGCAGTTGAAAAGGTGTTTTACCCAGGCCTTGAAAGCCACCCTGGCCACGCCTTGGCCACGCGGCAAATGCGCGGCTATGGCGGCATGATTTCCTTTGTAGTCAAGGGCGATAACCACGAAGATGCTGTGTCAGTTGTTTCCGCATTTAAGGTGTTCACATTGGCTGAATCCCTTGGTGGGGTTGAGTCCCTTGCTGGCCACCCCGCATCCATGACCCATGCATCTATCCCGAAAGCACAGCGTGAAGCCACGGGTGTCACCGATGGATTGATTCGCCTGAGTGTAGGTATTGAGGACATCCAAGACTTGCTGCATGACGTAGACTCGTCCCTTTCCGTACTTTTGTAGCAGAAAACCAAGATCATGACAGACAAATTTGCCGTCATTGGACTGGGTCAGTTTGGCTCAGCGATATGCAGGAAACTATCCGAAAAAGGTGCTGATGTTCTCGCGATTGATATCGACGAGGACAAGGTTGAGAGCATCAAAAACCATGTAGCCTACGCTGTCCGCATGGACGCAACTGATCTAGAGACCTTGCGCGCTCAGAAGGTTCAGGACATGGATGCTGTGGTGGTAAGCATCGGGCAAAACTTTGAGGGCACCATGCTCACGGTGGCGCAGCTCATGGAGTTGAAGGTCAAGCGAATCATTGCCCGCGCCCATGGCAAGACCCAACGTCGCATTTTGAAAAATCTGGCCAACAGCGAAGCGGAAGGTGTTGACATGCATGTGGAAATTCTATCCCCTGAAGAGGAGGTAGGCAACAACATGGCAGAGCGTCTGATGCACCCCTCTTTCAAGATGTGCATTGAGCTCCCGGACGATTACGAGATTGTTGAAGTGGAGGCCCCCAAGCTGACCATTGGCAGAACCATCAAGGACATTGACCTCACCAACAAATACCAATTGAACCTGGTTACGGTGATTGAAAAAGACGGTGATGGCAACCTGGCCCACGTTAAACATGAGACATCGGATGACACCATCATTGAAGAATGTGATGAGTTGGTCGTCTTTGGAAAGATCAAGGATGTTGAACGGTTCATTGACATCAATGGTTAAGCAGGCCCCCCTCGCAGCAAAGTTCATGGCATGGGTCCTGGTTGGCCTTATGCTGACAGGGTGCCCCCGCACACCAGGCCCTGACCCCCTGCCGGAGCCAGCTACAGGACCGTTTTTACCGCGCCTGATGCAAGGCTGGACTCTTGAGGCCGTCAGCTACGAAGGCAACATGCCAAATCCCTTTGACAGTACAACAATAGCCCACTTCAATGGTGATGCGGATTCCGTCACAGGCTTCTTCAACTTTGAGACCATCAATGACACCGATGTCGCCAACTACCACATTGACTTCCTGGCCACATTCCTTCTTGGCGCCACGCCGATTCATTACTTGAACAGCGGAACGGGCATCTACGATTTTGATAGCCTAAGCCAGGTGCTGTGGTTTTACGACTACCCTGACACCTTGGAATTTCATGTAGACTTGGATGCTGAAACCCTCCAATTGTGGCATTCATTTGCACCGATTCGAGATGACAGTACTGGCCTGGATGTGGTGGCAAAATTGAATGTTCGTTTGATTCGATAAATCGAGTTGAAAACCACGGCCAATTGGACAGCTATTGGCATTTTCTGCCACAAAGTCTTTCTGCTTGCTTGAATCGTTAAGAAAGCTATTGCTGGCAAGGGTTTTCGATTGGTTTAGAGGCAATAAGCTGACAAACAGCGCCAAAGGACCCAAGCCAATGCCCCTTCTTCAATCAAAAGTTATGAACATTTCTCACTGTTCCATAGGCCAATGACAGAAAGGGCTGTAGGGCTCCAGGGGAAATATTTGCATTTTTTAATAATGCCAAGCATGGCCATGTTTGAAGATTTTAATAAATTCATGCAAATCAAAATTCCTAAATATCATGAATGAAATCATTCAAAAAGTTCTCGATTTGCCCGGACAAGTGGCAGGTCGCGTATTAGGCTCTCGAGTGGGTGACACCCTTGACGGCTTCGACAGCAACGACGGCGTTCGTAGCTATTTCCAAACCATCTATTCCATATTGGCAGTCGCAATGGCGGCTTATATGTTGGTTGACATCTTTGACGGTGCTCAAGATTTCTTCTCCAATGCAGATGGAATGGGTATCGCAGGCAGTATTGTAACCACATTGATTTGTTTGGTTGCAGCATTTGCTATTTCCAACGTGATCCGTGTTCGCGGCGACGGCTTTGCCGGTGGCCATACCAACATGGTTGAATTCCTTGCAAAGGATGTCATGCGCACAAACATTCGCCTTGTGGGTGAGTTGGGTGCCTTGATCATTTTCACGCAGGCTCTCTGTATGGCTGTTGCAACCATCTTTGGCGCAACGGTTTACGCCCCACTTGGTGGCGGAGCTGACATTGTTGGCGCTTTGACCCCATGGGTTGATTGGATGACCGCTACGGTCAGTGACCAATTGCCGTACATCGACATTGGCAGCCTTTCTGCTGCTGGTAGTGACGCTGGATCCTTCTCAGGTGCCTGGGAATGGGATCAAGTCGTTGGTGTATTTAGCACGATGGTGAATGCCATCATGTACTTGGCGACATTCTATGTGTACCTCGCAATCTACACTGTGGGTTATAACTTTGTGTCATGGGCTGCTGGATGGATCCAAAATCCGCACCTACCGTTCAAGAATGGCTAAACCCATCTGATAATTGACTGAAAGCCCAGCATTCGTGCTGGGCTTTTTTATTTGAAAACAAAGTGCGCCATAAGCCCTGCCCGAATACCTTTGTCACATGGCACGCATACTCACAGGCATTCAATCATCCGGAAGACAGCACCTAGGCAATATCCTGGGAGCTATTTTGCCTGCCATTGAGTTGGCCAATGAGCCAAGCAATGATGCCTACCTGTTCATTGCAGATTTGCATTCCCTCACCACGGTCAAGGATGCCACTGCACGAAGGGAAAATTTATTGACTACGGCAGCTGCCTGGCTGGCTTGTGGCTTGGACGTGAACAAGGTGGTCTTCTATGCACAGAGTGATTTGCCGGAATGCACAGAGCTGACCTGGTACCTCAACTGCTTCACGCCCTTCCCCATGCTTGCCAATGCGCACAGCTTCAAGGACAAGGCTGCCAAGCTGGCTGACGTCAATGCGGGTTTGTTCGATTACCCAGTGTTGATGGCCTCAGACATCTTGTTGTATGATGCGGACATTGTCCCTGTTGGCAAGGATCAAAAACAGCATTTGGAAATGACCCGCGACATAGCAAAGGCCTTGAACCATCAAACAGGCCAACCAGTCCTCGTCGTTCCTGAGCCGCGCATCGACAGTTCTGTGATGACGATTCCTGGCATCGATGGCAAGAAAATGTCCAAGAGCTACGGCAATGTCATTGACATCTTTTTGCCAGAAAAGCAGTTGAAAAATCAAGTCATGTCCATCAACACCGACTCCAAGACCTTGGATGAGGTAAAGGACCCAGACAGCTGCACGGTTGTTCAGTTGTATGCCTTGCTTGCCACAGCAGATGATCTGGCAGAAATGCAGGCTAACTACCGCTCAGGAGGCTATGGCTATGGCCACGCAAAAAAGGCCTTGCTCGATTTGCTGTTGAGCCGATTTGCTGATGAACGCAAACGTTTTGACCACTTCATGGCTAACCCAGAGGCGGTTCACGCTGCGCTGAAGGTGGGTGCAGATCGTGCCCGACCTGTGGCTAAAGCTACCTTGGCACGCGTTCGCGAAGCCCTTGGCTATTGAATAAAAGCGCAGCTGGTTACCGCTGATTGTCGGCAATCAAGGTTTCCCTTGGGCCATGGCCAATGAAGCGATCTGGGTAGCCCTTTCGCAGGCATTGAATGCCCTGAATGCCTCGTTCTGCTAACCAGGAGGCCAGTGCAGATCCCAGGCCATTGATGGCTTGTGCATCCTCCCAAACAATCCATTGGTAATGGTTCTTTGCAAAGCGCTCTAAAAGCGCTGGGGCGATGGGTTTGATCATTCGAAGGTCAACCACAGAGTCCGAAGGTGCCGCTTCGCGCAAGGCATCCACAATGGTGGTCCCCATGCACCAATGGACCACCCCAGTGCCCATTTGGAAGACATCTGCTTGATTGCCCCGCTGTGCGGGCTCAGGCAAATCGGGCACCTGGCCTTTGGGGTAACGAATGATCGACGGCCCACCATAAGCCAAGGCTTGCTGCATGGCTTCCCGCAAACTGTCCTCATCGCGTGGCGCCCAGATGGCCGTGTGGGGCACAGCACGAAACAGGGCAAGATCAAAGACCCCATGATGGGTGCTGCCATCTTCACCTACGATGCCTGCACGATCTAAGCAAAGAATCACCGGAAGTCGCTGCAAAGCCACATCATGAATCCACTGGTCCACAGCGCGCTGCGCAAAGGTGCTGTACATGTTGACAACGGGCCTGAGGCCTTGTGTAGCCATCCCGGCAGCGGCAGTTATGGCGTGAGGCTCTGCTATTCCAACATCAAAAAACCGTTCGGGGAAAACGGCCCTGAAATCGTCCAAGCTACAACCGGTAGCCATGGCTGCTGTGAGCCCCACAATGCGTTTGTCCTCTTGAGCTAATTGGATCAAGCTGCGCGCAAAGGCCTTTTGAAATGCGTTCGTTGATGGGGCCTGGGAGGCAATACCTAGGTCCTTGCTGCTGGGTCGCTGGGTGAGAACGCGGAGCATGCGCGGCCCCTTGCTGTCCATGGCTAACTCAAGAGCAGCTAACAGGTCGACCATGTTGCGCCCATCCACATCACCGAGGTAGGACCAGTTGAGCGAATCAGCGAAAGCTTGGTAGCGTTTGTGGTTATGCAATGCGCCTACATTGTCTTCAATGGCCTTGCCATTGTCGTTGAGAATCAGAAGTACATCATCACCATGACCCCCTGCATTGTTCATGGCTTCGTAGATCATTCCGCCAGTAAAGGCGCCATCGCCAACGACGGCAACGCGCTTTCGCGAAATCGATTGCAAGGCATCAGCACGCGCCATGCCAATCAAGGCAGATAAAGCAGTGGATGAATGACCCGTTCCAAATGCGTCATAGGGAGACTCGTCCCTTTTAGGGAATCCACTTGGCCCATCAGGCTCACGGTTGTTGGAAAAAACCCCTTCTCTGCCGGTTAGCAATTTGTGGATGTAGGCTTGGTGGCCAACGTCCCAAATCAGCAAATCCCGCGGGCTATCCATCAACGCATGTAGGGCCACAGTGAGCTGCGCAACACCGGCACTAGATGCCATGTGGCCAGGTTTTCGATGCGTCAATGCAATCATGCGAGCTACCGCGTCAGTTGCCACCTGACTCAGTTGGTCAGGTGACATCTGTCGCAAAGCTTCAAGGGAGGGAAGCGTCATGACACAAAGGTAGCCCTATGCTGCTGTTATCTTTCGATAGTAGCGCTTGGAACGAATACGCTCAGTCAAGAACAGCATCACGGGAACAATGACAAGGGTTAGGAAGGTGGCAAAGGCTAAGCCAAAGATAACCGTCCATGAAATGGGTCCCCAGAATGCCACGTTATCTCCACCAAAGTAGAGTTGTGGATCGTTCTCAGTGAACAGACTGAAAAAGTCAAAGTTCATGCCAGTTGCCAGGGGTAACAGGCCAAGGATGGTTGTGATGGCTGTCAATAGCACAGGTCGCAAGCGGGTCACACCTGCTTGAGCAAGGGGCTCAGCCAAGGCGCTCACGGGCAAATATTCATGTGGCTCTATGCCAAGCTCCTCCTTTTTTCTACTGAGTAGCTGCCCGGCATAATCAGCCATGACAATGGCGTTGTTGACAACGACGCCCGCCAGAGAAATGATGCCAATCATGGTCATGATGACCACAAATTCCATGCGGAAAATGAGCAAGCCAGAGAAGACACCAATCAATGAAAGAATCACTGTCACCATTATTAGGATGGGAATTCTGGCAGAGTTGAACAGGCTCACCATGATCAAGAAAATCATGAATACCGCTCCCAAAAGGGCTTTAGACAAGAAGGCCATTTCTTTTGCCTGCGCTTCTTGTTGCCCGGTGAAACTCATAGAGATGCCCTCTGGGTAGGTCACATCTGCCAGTAGGGTTTTGATGGACTCAACTACCTCGTTGGCGTTAGCGCCCTCTCTCACGCCAGAATAGAGCGTGATGACCCTCTTGAGGTCTTTGCGTTTCACGGCAGAGAAGGTACTGGACTTGCTAGCTGTAGCTAGCGTACTGATGGGCACCTGTACGATTTTGCCAGAACTTTGGTCTCTGAAGGTGATGCGTTGATTCATCAAATCCTCCAGGTTGTAGCGGTAGTTATTGGCAAATCGCAGATTGATGGGGTAGTCATCATCATCAGTTTTGAAACGGCTGATTTCCTTACCAAACAAAGCTGTGCGGAGGCCATCACCAATCTGACTTGTTGAAATGCCAAGGCTTCTAGCCTTTTCACGGTCCACCGTGATTGGCAACTCTGGCTTGCCGCTGACTATATCCAGCTTTAACTCATCGTAGCCTGTGACAGTTGATGATTCAATCATTGCTTTGAGTCGCTCAGCCTGAGCTAGCACTTCAGGGTAGGAGTTGCCTGTGACCTCCATGTTGATTGCAGCGCCTTGCGGAGGACCCATTTGGTCCTTTTCTACCACAATGGATGCGCCTGGAACTTCTGACAGTTGTTCGCGAATGCGCTGCAGCGCTAGGGTTGAAACAAAGGTCTGACCATCGCCATCTACACGAAGCTTAGCCTCGCGAAAGGCGACAATGATTTTTGCTTTGTGCGGTGTGGCGTTTTGTGAAGGTCCTTCCTGGGGATCGCCAGTTCCTTTCCCAACCTGAGCTACAATAGACTCAACCAAATAATTGTAGGGTTTGCCATCGCGATCATAGGTGTACACTGACATCAACTCAACAATTTCTGCTTCCAGTTGCTTGGTCAAGGTGTTGGTGACTTCGATGTCTGTGCCCACAGGCAATTCCAGGTAAATGTTGGCCAAATTTGGCTGCGCATCAGGGAAGAAAGTCACCTTTGGCGGCATGATGCCAAGTAGGATAATGGAAAGAAAAAGTAGGACCACGGTGCCAGCGAAAACTTTGATGGCCATCTTGCCAGCAAGGGCGTAGGCAATCATTGTATTGTAACCTTTCTCCAATCGAGGCAAGGCCTTGCTTTGGAAATAGGCAGTGCCCGGTTCCAGCACGAAGATGTAGAACAATATCGATAGGCCAGTAACAAAGATGAGATTCCCCATCAACACCACACCACCCACAAGGTTAAGAGGCAGGCCAACCAGGCTTGCAATTAGGCCAATGCGAAGCCATTTGGCCTTGTCCATAGCCTTCTCTTCCAGCTTCATGTAGATGGAAGCCAATGCGGGATTGATAACCAGTGCAACAAACAAAGAAGAGAGTAACACAATGATCAATGTCATCGGCAAGAATTTCATGAATTCGCCAATCATTCCAGGCCACAGGGCTAAAGGAATAAAGGCAGCAAGCGTGGTTGCTGTGGAGGCGATAATGGGCGTTGCCACCTCTGCTGCGCCCATTTTAGCAGCCTGAATGGCGCTGTATCCTTCGCTCATGAAGCGGTAGACATTCTCTACAATGACAATGCCGTTGTCAACCAACATCCCAAGGGATAGCACCAAGGCAAAGAGGACCATGAAATTCAAGGTTACGCCCATTGTGTTGAGGATGAAGAAGCTTAACAGCATGGAAAGCGGAATGGCAATACCAACAAAAAGGGCGTTGCGAAGGCCTAAGAAAAAGGTCAATACCAAAACAACCAATAGGACACCAAAAATGATCGAGTTCTCAAGTTCAGCGACCTGATTTTTGGTGCGTGTAGACTGGTCATTAGTTATAGCAATTTGCAGGTTGGGCGGGAAGAAATCTGCTTGAGCCTGTGCCACCAATTCACTGATGGATGCTGAGGCCAAGATGAGGTTTTCCCCAGAACGTTTTTTGATATCTAAGGTGACAACTGGGTCTTGAAACTGGCGTGCATAGCTTTCGCGTTCGATGGCGTCAAATTCAACTGTAGCGATGTCACGCAGGTAGACGATGTTGCCCTTTTCATGCTTGACGATGATGGATCGGATATCTTCTAGGGATTCAAATTCTCCAATGATGCGAACATTGCGGCGGTAGCCGCCCACTAGCAAGTCTCCGCCAGACATGGATCGGTTTTCCATTTCTATGGCGTCAGCTACATCTCTGAAGCTAATTTGCAAGAATTCCATGCGGTGCTGGTCCATCAAAATGCGAACTTCTTTTGCATCGATACCGCGGATATCAGCAGCTGAAATAGAAGATAGATTCTCTAGATTTTCTTGGAGGTATTCTGCATAGACTAGCAATTGATCTGAGGTGAAATCTCCCGACAGATTGATGTTCATGATCGGCATCAATTCAGAGATGTTCAGCTCTTGAATGCTTGGGTCTAAAGGCAGATCGTTGGGGAAATCTGGCCCTGATCGGGCGGCGTCCACCCTGTCCTTTACCTTGCTGAGCGCCTCAGAAACAGGCACGTCAAAGTTGAATGTCACCTCAATGGTGGAAAACCCTTGAAGAGAGGTAGAGCTGATTTTATCTACACCAGAAAGGGTGTTGATTTCCTGCTCCAAGGGGCGAGAGATCAACCGTTCAATATCTACTGGTGAATTGCCGGGGTAGGGCGTGCTTACAAAAATAGTTGGCTGATCAACATCAGGAAAGGATGCAGCGGGCATGGCTACATAGGACATAAGTCCTGCGATTAAAATGATGACAGTCAACACCGTGACGGTGACTTGGTTGTCAACGGCCCAATTGGTTAGCCCAAAAGAGCGGCTTGTTTGCGATTGCTTTGACATGGTTTACTTGCTTGTAAGTTGCTTGACGCGCTGGCCATTTTGCACTGAACGGATACCCTTGTCAATGAGTTGATCACCAGGTTTCAGTCCACTTAAAATTTCTGTGTGGTTGGCGTTGCTTACACCTATTGACAAGGCACGCTTGACCACCAGACCACTCAGGCCATTGGCTTGGTACACATAGGTGAAATCATCACCCTCTGTGTTTTGGAGCACCAGACGGCTTGGAATGAACAGGGCACTGTCAACGGCGTAATCAAAGAGATCGACTGAAGCCATCATGTTGGGCTTGAAGTCCCTTGACTGTGGCAAGGTTACCGAGACGCGGAAGGTGCGACTCCCGGGGTTGATGTAGCCGCCAACCTGACTGATGCGTCCCTCAATGATCTTACCTAAGGCGTCAAAGTGCATGACAGCCAAGTTGTTGACTTGGAGCTTGCTGATATAAGACTCGGGCACGTCCAGGTCTAACCGCAAACCGCTTAGGCTCACCAAGCGGATCAAAGGCTGGCCAGGCATTGCAAACTCACCCGCATTGGCCATGACCTCCTCAACGGTGCCGGCAAAGGGCGCCACCATTTTTGTCATCTGAAGCTGCTCATTGACACTGTTTAGCTGCGCCTGAAGGCTTGCCTGATTGGTCTTGGCTTGGAGGAATTGGACTTCGCTGCCAATGCCCTTTTCCCAGAGTGACGATTGTTTAATATAAAGAGCTTCAGCCAATGCAAGTTGCGACTTAACCCCTGCAAGGCTGGCCAGAATCATGGCATTGTCAACGGAGAGCAATAGGTCTCCTGCTTTCACACGCTGACCGCCACGCACGTGGATGTCTGTGATGCTGCCGCCCATTTCAGGGTAGAGCGAGACACTTTGGTCAGAATGAACAGAACCAAAGGCCTTGAAGCTGTGGCTGAATGCTCCAACCATAGGTGGTGTGGTGGTGACGGTGCTGAGGTTGCTGTTGCTGTCTTTTGCCGCAATCAACAAATCAAGCTGGCTGATTTTGTCATCGAGACCAGAGGCTAAAAGGGCAATGGAGTCGCGTTGTTGTTGAAGCAAAGCAAGGTCCGTTTGGGGCGCTTCAGGCGAACAGGCAAGCAGGGCTGCTAGCGATAAGGTGGATAGGATTTTTGTAGTCATGGGTTCAGTCGTTAAGAGATGAATGGGTGGATTGTCCGAGCGCTTGCTCGAGATTGACGTGATTGTTCAGTGCCTGTTGGGCGGCGGATAGCTGTGCAGATAAAGCTTGCTGGTACTGGCTTTGCACCTGGGTGAAAGCCATGGACGTTGCCATGCCAGCTTTTAACTTGACTTGGGTGTCATCCAAAATGGACTTTGCCATCGTGACATTGCGGCTTTGCAGTTGGTAGTCAGCAAGGGCATGTTGAAATTCAGCTTTAGCCGTGGATTGCTGGATAGCAAGGGCTTGCGCGGTGTGGTCCAAAAGGATGTCTAGCTCTTGCAACTTGATTTGCTGTTCTTGGAATTTAGCCAGCCGTCGACCCGAGGTGAATAGGTCCCATTTTGCGCTAACGTTCCATGAGCTGAAGGCATTGTTGTTAGCTGAGATGCCACCCATGTCCCAAACGTTGGCACCCTCACTCACGTATTGTTGGCTCAAGGCATAGCCCGCGTAAACTTTTGGGAGAAATTGAATGGCTTCATTCTTCATATTCAAGGATTGCCCCATGCGCTGGACTGCTAGGGCGCGGAAATCCACATGGCCATTCACGTCAAATTGCGTGTCTAGCAAACTGCGACCTTGATTGGCTGAAAGCATCAGGGACGTCAAGGAACTTGTCAATTGCAGGGTCACATCCTCGCTAAGTCCACACTGTAATTTGAGCAAGTTGGCGTTCACCGCATGCATGGATTGCGCATAAGCCAGGGCAGACTCTAGTTGCCCCATGTTCAAGGCAAGTTGGTCCACATCACTTTGCTCAACAAGGCCTTCATCGTGCATGGCCTGCATATCATCTACAGCGTCTGCAGCAATGCGCAAGCTCTTGATGACATTGTCCACATTGCCTTGAAGGATGACAAGCATGTGGTAGGATTTTGCCGTGGCTGTGCGTGCATTGATGACCGATTGCTCGTAACTGATGTCAGCCATGCCCTTAAGGACATCTGCGGCTAGCACAGCCACAAAGTAGGAGCCGTCAAAGACCAACTGATTGACAGATAACTGACCTGCTGAGCTGTAGCGGGTACCAAACTTCAATTCATCGATCACACCGTCCTGGTTGATGTCAAAAAACTGCGAAGGCAAGTCGATGTTATCTACATAGTTGCCGCCAACAGACACCGAAGGCAAGCCAATGGCGATGTTTTGCAACAGGACTTTTTTTGCCACGAGCTTCTCAAGGGATTGTACGCGGACGTCTGCGTTGTTGGTTTCACTCAACGCCATGGCTTGCTTCAAGCTCAGCTGAATGGGGTTTTGCGCGGACAGCAGTGTGCCCATGAGGCAAGCTGATAGCAAGAGTAGTTGTTTCATGACAGGGGTTTGATTGTCTCTGGGTTAGCTATGATTGATTGGCTGTGTTCTCGATAATAGGAAAGACCTTGAGGCGTTGCGATAGCCCTGATGTAGAGATCCAGACTGGAAGAAAGCAAGGTATTTCTGAGCGGAATGTCGTTGGTCAAATCATCATCCTCCATTAGGACAGTGATTTGGCTGTAACGCAGGTAGGAGACATCACGCATGGTGACTTGTCCGTGGTAGAGGCCTTGATCTATGCCGCGTTTGAGATTCGATGAGTAGATCTCAAGCGTGACGCTTTTGCGCTTTTGATCAAGCCATTGATAGGTTTTGTTGTGGTACTTCTCTAGAGCAAAAAGCATCATTGGGGTATGCTTTTCTAGTGTCTGAATAATATTCTCATTCAGTGCAATCAATTCATCCACAGCATTGTCGTGCTTGGCTTGAATGGCAAGGGCCTCGTTGTGTCGCTGTAAAAACACATAAGCAACGGACTGCTGCACAAGGTCACCCTTGTTTTTGAAATACTGGTAGAGGGTTTTTTTGCTAATAGACAAGTCTTTGCTTACATCGTCCATGGTCACAGCTTTGATGCCGCAGCGCTTGAATAAGCCTGAGGCGCGCTGCAAAATGCTTTGATGATGATCTTGGGTTAATGGACTCATGGTCGGCGAAGATAAGTCGGGAATGCCCATGGGAAACAATTAATGTTAAAAACGTTTCCTTACGCTTCCTATCTGACGCGTTTTGAATCAAGCTTTATCAGAGATTCTCGATGCATTCATCCCTTGAAGGGGGTCAGAATGCCGGAAAAAGTGCACCTTTGTCTTGAAAGAACCCTATCACAGACCATGCCAACACCGCGCATCGACCAAATTCTTACCACAAGACCTCAGGGACAAGCCATTCAGGTTCAGGCCTGGGTCAGAACCTTCCGCTCCAAGCGCTTCATTGCACTCAATGATGGCTCCTGCCTTGCCAATTTACAGGCCGTGGTTGATTTTGAATCCATGGGTGAGGACTTGCTCAAGCGCATCACAACAGGTGCTTGCCTGCGGGTTGATGGCAAGCTGGTCGAAAGCAAGGGTTCCGGTCAGTTGGTGGAACTGCATGTCACAGATCTGTCTATTTTGGGTGATGCTTCTGCTGATGATTACCCGTTGCAGCCTAAAAAGCACTCCATGGAATTCCTTCGCGAAAAGGCGCACCTTCGCATGCGAACCAACACCATGGCCGCGGTGATGCGCATCCGACACGCTGCATCTTTTGCGGTTCATGAGTTCTTCAACAAGGAGGGGTTCTACCACTTGCACACACCCATCATCACGTCGAGTGATGCGGAAGGGGCAGGGGAGCTGTTTCGCGTAACCACGTTGCCGGAAAAAGCCATACCAATCAATGAGGAGGGCAAGGCTGACTACGATCAGGACTTCTTTGGTCAAAAAACCAACTTGACGGTCAGTGGTCAATTGGAAGGGGAGCTGGGCGCCATGGCCTTAGGGAAAATTTACACCTTTGGACCCACATTCCGTGCTGAAAACTCTAACACGACACGTCATCTCAGTGAATTCTGGATGATTGAACCTGAAGTTGCTTTTGCTGATTTGGAGGACAACATGGAACTGTCCGAGGCCTTTTCCAAGCATATCATTGCTGCGGTGATGGATCGCTGCAAGGCAGACTTAGAATTTCTTGATGAGCGAATGCAAAAAGAGGAGCAATTGAAGCCTCAAGCGCAGCGGGCAACAATGGGTCTTGTGGAGAAATTACAATTTGTGTTGGACAACCCTTTCGTGCGCTGTTCCTACACAGAGGCTATTGAAGTGCTCAAACGAAGCAAACCCAACAAAAAAGGCAAGTTCAAGTACCCCGTTGAAGACTGGGGCATGGATTTGCAATCGGAGCACGAACGATTCCTGGTGGAAAAGCATTTCAAGTCACCAGTCATTCTTTTTGATTACCCCGCAAGTATCAAAGCATTCTACATGCGGATGAACGAGGACGGGAAAACCGTCAGGGCGATGGACGTGCTGTTTCCCGGCATTGGTGAAATGATTGGAGGCAGCCAGCGTGAAGAGCGCCATGATGTCTTGGTTGAAAAAATGGAAGCTGCTGGCATTGATCCTGCGCATTTGGACTGGTACCTGGATACAAGAAAGTTTGGCACCTGTGTGCATAGCGGATTTGGGATGGGTTTTGAACGCATGGTTCAGTTCGTGACGGGCATGGGAAATATTCGCGACGTGATTCCCTTCCCAAGAACCCCAGGTAACGCAGCATTTTAAGGCATGTTGAAGCAGTCCCTTGGCTTGAGGCTTCAGCAGAAGCTCTCCCCCCAGCAAATTCAATTAATGAAGCTCATCCAGCTGTCATCACAGGCATTGGAGGATCGCATTGAGGAGGAATTGGAGGAAAACCCTGCCTTGGAAGATGGCACCTTAGAGCAGAAGGAAGAAACAGATGACTGGGATGATTCAGCACAGGAAGAAGAGGCTGCATCCGATGACTTTGATGGGCTGGAGGACTACCTCACCGATGATGACACGCCGGATTATGAGCGAAGTATCAGCAATTACTCAGCGGATGATGAGCTTTATGAGGCACCGATTGTGCAGACAAAAGACATGCGAGACATCCTCCATGATCAGCTGGCCATGCGAAGCTTGGCTCCCCAAAAAGAAGCTTTGTGTAAGTACCTGATTGGAACCCTGGAGGATGATGGTTACCTCAGGAGAGCCCTTGTGGACATCGTGGATGACCTGGCCTTTTCCATGGGTTTAATGATTGAGGTCGATGAACTGCAGTCCGCCTTGGAAGTGATTCAAAGCATGGAACCCGCAGGCATCGCAGCCAACGATGTGCAGTCATGTTTGGCAGCTCAAATCCAAAGAAAACCCAAGGAAGGGCATTGGGCATTAGCCCTGAAGGTGGTTACTAAGCATTTCGCATCCCTGTCTAAAAGGCATTACAGTAAAATCATGGAATCCCTTCATGTGAATGAGGATGAGCTCAAAGCTGCCATTGAGGCCATTGGTAGACTCAACCCAAAACCTGGTGCAGTGGCAGTCAGTGGAGGCAGCTTGAGTGCCCATGCCATCATCCCCGACTTCACCATTGAGGTGGTTGACAGCCAGCTTGAGCTGCGCCTTAACGGCCGCAATGCCCCGGAGCTCAATGTGTCCAGATCCTACAAGGACATGCTAAGCCATTACAAGGATGTAAAGCAGCAAGGCGGCAAGGCAGACAAGGAAGCCTTCCATTTCATCAAGTCAAAAATTGATGCAGCCAAGTGGTTTGTTGAGGCCATCAAGCAACGTCAGCAGACCTTACTGATAACCATGTCAGCCATCATGAACTACCAGAAGGCGTATTTCTTTAGTGGGGATGATCGCAAATTGCGCCCCATGATCCTCAAGGACATTGCGGATGAGATTGACATGGACATTTCTACTGTGAGCCGTGTGGCAAGTCAGAAATACGTGCAAACCCCTTTTGGCACCAAGTTGATCAAAACCTTCTTTTCGGAATCCATGACCAATGCAGAGGGTGATGAGGTCAGCACAAGGGAGATCAAGAAAATTCTGGAAGACGCGGTATCAGAGGAAGACAGCCGCCAGCCCATGGCAGATGACGCGCTTGCTAAGTTGCTGAAAGACAAGGGCTATCCCATTGCCCGCCGCACCATTGCCAAGTACCGAGAGCAGTTGAATATCCCTGTGGCTCGCCTGCGAAAAACCCTCTAAGGGCATCGTTAACTCATTGGTACACGTCAATGAGCGATTTCCCCTTAGATTGCTGCAATCATGCCTTAAATTCGTTAACCTATAACCGCGCTTGCGCAAAACTGTTTGAATATGAAACGCTTTATTCTCCTTCTTTTGATTGCCGTGACCTGGTCTTTCCAGGCAGAAGCCTCTCACATTCTTGGCGGTGATATCCAATACAAGTATGTGGGTGACTCCACAGGCGTTACCGGCCAGTACCGCGTGAAATTGGTGATCTACCGCCAGCAAACAGGTGTAGGCCTAGGGACAGCTCAAACTGTCAATATAACCTCATCAAGCTGTAACGTGAGCACCAACCTTAGCTGTACATTGTCGCAGCCTGAATTCAGTGCAGCGTCATTGGGTGCCTACGATTGCATCTCCAACACCAACTCCACCTTCACCCCCATGGTGAACATCTACATTGGCTATGTCATCTTGACGCAGTCCTGCAATGACTATGTCATGTACTGGCAGTCCTGCTGTCGACCTCCTGGTATCACAGGCATTGTGAACTCAGCCAGCCAGGGTTTCTATTTTGAGGCAGAATTGAACAACACACTCGGATACAACAGTTCACCTGTCTTTTTGTCAACGCCACTAGCATACATATGCATCGGTGGTCACATCAACTATTTGCAAAATGCTCATGAGTTTGATGGCGATTCCATCAACTACGAATTGGTTCCTGCTAGGGAATTTGCCTTTGGAACTGGCGGTGTATCCGTTCCGTATTCTGCAGGGTACACATTCGTGAACCCTATCCATACATCGACACTAGCCCCTTTCACCTTAGACTCAAAGTCAGGCAACATCAACTTCATTGCCATTCAGGCAGAGACCTCAGTAATTGCCTTGCGGGTGAATGAGTACCGCTACGATTCGACCTACCTTTTCTGGGAAAAAGTGGGTTCTTCCAATCGAGAGATTCAGGTTTCCGTAGCATCAAACTGCAACCCCATTGTGAATCAAGGCGTGAAATTGGATCAAAATGCACCGGGTGTGTCACTGGATGCGCAAGGTCGCCAACAGGTGGACTACAACTGTTTGGATTCTGCGGTGATGCTGCACTTCACATTGGGAGTTGAGTGCATCTCTGTTTCGCCTGACGGCTCTGATTTCCGTTTAACGGCCCCCAATGGTCAACCCATTCCCATTGATCAATTGCAGACATTCTGTGATGTCAATGGCGAGACGGACTCCTTGCGCGTGAAACTTTTCAAGCCCTTATCCATGAACGGGGACTACTACCTGTACTCAAAGATTGGCAATGACGGCAACACCTTGCTCAACAAATGTGGCAAGGATATGAACGAATACGACACCATTATTTTGCATGTCACCGACTGTGTGGATTGGGTCATGGATGTCACGAATGTGACCATCGATGATGACATCAACCCCCATGTGTATTGGGACGTTGACTCCATAGCCTTTGCTGATTTTGCTCATTTGTTCAACTCATTCCGTGTCTGGCGATCAGATGACGCAGGTGCAACCTTCAATGTGGTGACCAACCTGTCTGATTCATCCTTGAGGGATTTCGCTGACTATTCCTTGGGGGGTATTGATGTTGACGCACAACACTACCGCTACCGCCTGGAGGCCTTTGTCAATGGTTTGTCACAGCCGTTGTCCAACGTGGGAAACAGCATCTGGCTGCGTGGCGACATGACAGACACGGAGAATATCCCCGTGGTTTGGAACCATTACAATGTTTGGCCCACCCCACAGTACCAAGTTGAATTTGGCCGTAATGTGACGGGCAATCCGGGACAATACCAGTGGGAGGAATACAACAACCCCATCACTGATACCTTTGCCACGGTCTCTCACAACAGCCTGCCTCCCGGACAGTACGCTGTTCGTGTTCGAACGGCCAATGCAAACCGCTTGATTGATACAGCTTACTCTAACTGGATAGAGTTTGGTGAGCCTGTTCCACCCATTCCCCCAGTTGACAGCTTGGTGGTCCCTAACGTGATTACGCCCAACGGCTCTGGGCAGAATGACAATTTCATCATTCAAGGCATCATGAGTTATACGACTACACGTCACCTCATTATCATGAATCGCTATGGACACATTGTGTATGAGAACGATCAATACGATAACGCCAACCCATGGCAAGGACGCGACCAAAGTGGTCGACTCCTTGCGGATGGCACGTATTTCTATGTCTTGCGCGTCAAGGATAACCCCAACGCCATCTCAGGTGACACCAAGGGAAGCATCACGTTGCTGACCAAGTAATGCTAAAAAATCCAGTTTAACGGATGGAGAGCCTCCCCATTTTGGGGAGGCTTTTTTGTATCATTGAAGGTGACTGACAAGCTTGCACATACCATCAAAACTTTGCCCCATCAACCCGGGGTCTACCATCACCTGGACGCAGAGGGTAAGGTGATCTATGTCGGCAAGGCAAAGGACTTGAAAAAGCGGGTTAGCTCCTATTTCAGCAAGACCCATGAGTCTGCCCGATTGACCTTGTTGGTCAAGCGCATTGCAGACATCCATGTCATTGAAACGCCCACGGAGTTTGATGCCTTGTTGTTGGAAAACACCTTGATTAAAAAACATCAGCCGCGCTTCAATATCCTGTTGAAGGATGACAAGAGCTACCCATGGATATGCATCAAAAATGAGCGATTCCCCCGCCTGTTTTCCACGCGGCGCAAGGTGGATGATGGCAGTGAATACTTTGGACCGTATGCATCGATTCGGGTGATGAAAACAGCCTTGAGTTTGATCAATCAGATCACCACCTTGAGGACATGCAAACTGAACCTCAGCGAGCAGTCCATTCAAGACAAGAAGCATCGCCTGTGCTTGGAATACCAAATAGGCAATTGCAAAGGGCCCTGTGAAGCCCTGCAGTCAGAGGAAGATTACCTGAAGGATATTCATGCGGCTAGGCAGCTGCTAAAGGGCCATTTCAGCGCAACCAAGAAGCACCTTCATGGCCAAATGATGGCTCATTCAACCAGGCAAGACTTTGAGGCAGCTCAAGCCATCAAGGAAAAGCTTGACCACCTGGCAAAGTACACTGCAAGAAGTACGGTGGTGACGGCAAACTTGGGCGATTTGGATGTGTTCACGGCAACAAGCGATGCCACCTTTGGCTATGTGAACTGCACCCTGGTCAGGCAAGGCGCTGTTGTGCATAGCCACAGCATTGAAATCAAAAAGCCATTGGATGAAAGCGATGCCGATTTGCTTCGCTTGACCATCCCTGAACTCAGGTTGACCTTTCAGTCTGATTGCAAGCAAATCCTTTGCTCTGAGCCAGTTGAGCTGCCCCTTCAAGACGTCACGATCCAGGTACCGCAGCGCGGGCAGAAAAAGGAGGTTATCAACATGAGTCTGAGAAATGCAAAGGCCTTGAAGCTAGAGCGAATCAAGAACCTGCAGATTGTTGACCCTGAACGCCATGCCAATCGCATCATGCAGCAAATGAAGGTTGATCTGAGGCTCTCCAATGAACCACGTCACATTGAGTGCTTTGACAACTCTAACCTGCAAGGGGAATACCCGGTGAGCGCTTGTGTCGTGTTCAAGGACGGGAAGCCCTCCAAGCGAGATTACCGCCACTTCAATGTCAAGACCGTTGTTGGGGCAGATGATTATGCCACCATGGCAGAGGTCATCACCCGACGGTATACCCGACTCAAGGAGGAAGGGGTGGGCTTGCCACAACTCATTGTGATTGATGGCGGCAAGGGTCAGTTGAGCGCATCAGTCAAGGCACTGGAAGACCTTGGCTTGCGAGGGGTCATCGCCATCATTGGGATTGCTAAGCGCTTGGAAGAGATCTACTTTCCTGGGGATTCGGTTCCTCTGTATTTGGACAAGCGATCAGAAACCTTGAAGGTGATTCAACAGGCAAGGAATGAAGCACACCGCTTCAGCATCACCCATCACAGAAAGCAACGCAGCAAGTCCGGCATCAAGTCACAGTTGGAAGCCATTCCGGGCATAGGCCCTCAGGCTGTTGAAACCCTGCTCAACACGTTCAAGTCTCTCAAGGGTGTCAAGAAAGCTAGCCGCGAAGACTTGGTGACCTGCGTAGGTAAGGCGAGGGCAGACAAGGTTATCAAGGGCTTGCTGGCTATGGCGACGTGAAAGCCTATGGTTAGATACGACGACATGGCCACGGTGGTCAAACGCAACTGAGTCAGTCCTCCACGAAAGACCTGCGGACATCATCCAATGGCAAGCGATGGATGTCTGGAACCATGCTGCCTTCGGCAGCATGCCCCACAGGCAAAAGCAAGAAGGGTTTTTCATTCGATGGTCGGTCGAGAATGGTTGCGAGAAACCCCATGGGACTTGGCGTGTGAGTCAAGGTGGATAGGCCTGCCTGGTGTATAGCAGCTATGAGAAAACCACAGGCAATGCCAACAGATTCTTGCACGTAGTAGTTTTTCCCCTGACTGCCATCGGGTTGAATGGTGGTGCTTTTACGAAAAACCACAATCAACCAGGGGGCGTCTTCAAGGAATGGCTTGCGCCAGTCGGTCCCTAAGGGCTCAAGGTCCTTGAGCCATGCCTCGCTGGCTCGGCTTGAATAAAAAGCCTTTTCCTCTTCCTCTGCAGCTTCCCGAATGCGCCGTTTGATGGCGGGGTCACTGATGGCGCAGAAGGTCCAGGGTTGCTTGTTGGCACCAGACGGTGCAGAAGCAGCAGTGGCAATCAGGTCGTCAATGACTGATGCATCTACGGCATCCTTGGAGAAATGCCGGATGGAACGGCGTTGCTGTATGTTTTGACGGTAGACCTGAGCGCGCCGCGCAACCTCCTCGTCGTCAAGTCGATCTGGCTTATAGGCTCGCTGAGGGAAGTCAGACATGGACATCACTGATGACTTTGCCATCTTCTAGCGTGATGACCCGCCTTGCTCGGTCAATAACTCGCTGGTCATGGGTAGAAAACAGGAAGGTCATGCCCTCGTCAGCATTGAGTTTTGCCATGATATCCAATAACTGGCCGGTTGAGGATGAATCCAAATTAGCGGTGGGCTCATCGGCCAGAATGAACTGCGGGTGACTGGCCAATGCCCTTGCGACGGCTACACGCTGTTGCTGACCACCGGAAAGTTGATTGGGTCGGTTGTTGGCCTTGCCGTCTATACCTACAGCAGATAGTAAATCCATGGCCCGTTGCAGGCGTTCAGTTTTTTTTACCCCTTGCAGTTCCATGATAAAAGCTGTGTTTTCCATAGCCGTGAGAACTGGGATGAGGTTGTAAGCTTGAAAGACAAAACCAATGTTGTTCAACCGAAAGTCAATCAATGCCTTGTCTGACATACCTGTGATGTCTGAATTGCCAATGCGTATGCTTCCCTTGTCGGGCCGATCCAATCCGCCAATGGCATTGAGCAAGGTGGTTTTGCCACAGCCGGAAGGTCCGACAATGGCAGTGAACTCCCCAGCTTCAATGCTGAGGCTGACATGATCCACGGCGGTCACATCACCGGCTTTGCTGGTGTAAATTTTCAGGACATCGTTCAATTGAATCAGGCTCATAACAGAGGAAATTAAAGCACCCGCATGCTTTCGACGGGGTTGAGTTTGAGGGCTTTTCTGGCTGGATAAAGCGAAAAGAGAAAGGAGAGAACAAAAACCAATGCCGCAATGGTGAGGTAGTATTCCGGCACGGTCACAGGGTATATCGTGGAAGCTATCCCATACTCTGCCATGCCCTGTTCCACTGAGGCCATGGAAATCCCTGTCTTTGCCGTCAGGGTCAAGGAGACATGACCCAGAGCAATGCCTAAAGGCAAGCCGGCAAGGCTCAGTAGCAGGGTTTCAGTCACAATCAAGGCAAAGAGCCTGGACTTGTTCATGCCTATAGCCATCAACATGCCTAGCTCCCGCTGCCTCTCCAGGATGGCCATTAGCATGGTGTTGAGGATGCCAAAAGACATGGCCAAAAGGATGATGGTGATAAAAATCAACATGGCCTGTGCCATGATGTCATCGGCCATCCCCAATTCGGGGTTGATGCGCTTCCAGCCATCCAGCTGAACCACAGCAGGCATTGAAGCTGTTAACTTTGCCTGTGTTGCATCCAGCTCTGCCAGGTCAGTCACCCGGTAGCGAATCTCATGGGCAGATGAGGAGGGTAGTGCAAGGGCTTCAGACAAGGTTCCAATGGACACATAAAGATTGGCTTCTTCCACCATGTTTGATACGCCATCGTAGATGCCAGTTACCCAAAAAAGGCCTGCATAAATGTTGCCGGTCTGATCCTGAAAGGTCAAGACGATGCGGTCGTCTAGCATGACATCAAGTTTATCCGCAAGGGATTGACCAATGACCAGTTCATCGCCAGATGGGTCGGTTAAAAAGTGACCTTCCACAACATTTACCGCTGAACTGAAAACCAGCCCTTCCCGCTCAGGATCCACGCCCATGACCATGACTGCTGTTGATTTTGAGCCGGATTGAATCATGGAGGAGGTGATCAACCTTGGCGCCCATGCGCTGACTTGATCTGAAGCCTCCAAGGAGGCCGTTACCTCTTGGTATTGAGGGATGTACGCAGCAATGTCACCGTTTACCATGTAGGTTTCCGTACTGATGCGGCCATGGCCGATGTAGTCGTTCAGGGCACTGTCTGTCCGGGCGGTATTCATGCCTTGGGTTAGGCCAATGGTGAAAATACCTGCCCATATCCCAAGGGCCATTGCAATGATGACCACCGAGGAGCGCCAAGGTGATCGCCAGATGTTGCGCCATGCCATGGATAGGGTGTTTCTCATCATCGTTGAATGGCAGGTGAACGGTAAACCACACTAACAGCCCATAGGCTAACAAGCATAGTCAGAATGACAACGACCAAGGCATGGGTGCTGATGATAGACAGATCCATTGATGGGGGCAGGACGGGGTCCCAGCCCTGACTTTCCATGGCTTCTGCTGCTTCACCGACCATCTGGGGAGGGTTGATGTGGAAGTAAAACGTGACCGCCCGCCCCATCACCGCCCCAGCGATAACACCCAATAGGCTCATAAAAAAAGCCTCCAAAAGCATCATTTGTGCCAGCAGTTTTCGCCGAACACCTAAGGCAATTTGCATGGTAAATTCTCGCTGTCGCTCGCTGGCTAACATGATCATGGTGCCAAGCAAGCCAAAGCCGATCACCATGTACAAAATAAACAGCATCACGATGCCGCCTGCAGAATCTGCCTCAATGGCTTGCTGCAGCTCCGGCATGCGTTCCTCCCAGGATGACCAGAGGGCATTAGCTAAGGGTAGGTCATTGGCGAGCTGGGGGGTTAATGCTAAGCTTTTTTCAGGCTGCTTGGGAGTGATTAAAACTTGTCCCCACATCCCCTCGGCACCACTAAAAAATTGCGCATCAGCAAGGTGTAGGATGGCCACCCGGCTTTCCAGTTGAGGGTTCCCAAGTTTCAATGTGCCAGCTAAAATTAAGCGACCAGAAGCAGGCGATCCCCGAAACCCTTGACCCAGAGCAATCAGGGTGTCCCCCAGTCGGGAATTCAGATTCTCTGCCATGCGTCGGCCAAGCCATACAGGCATAACCTCTTGACCATCAGGTATGTCATAGCTTCCGGCATCCAAACGTTGTATCCATGAATCCGTGCCTTCAGCGGTAAAATCCACACCCACCCATTGACCAACCTCGCTGTGTTGCGCCAAGGTGAAGAGCCCAAAACCGCTCAATCGGGGGCTTGCACTCTCTACATTGGGATGGGCGTTAACCTGATTCAGCCAGTCCTTGTCTGCCACCATGGACAGGTCGATGTCTTGTGACGGCCAATAAGCAGAGTCGCTGACTTGTACATAGCCAGCCATGCCGCCCACAACGGTGTCAATCATGTGGCTATAAATGCCTAGCTGCATAGAGCGAATCATGATGGCGAAAAACAAGGCAAAGGCTACAGCCGCGCCTGTGATAGCTGAGCGCCGTCTGTTGCGGCCTAAGTTGCGCCAGGCCATACGCACCACCAAACCACTCATGGCTCCAATTGGGTCATTCGTGAAGGAACAAAGTAGGCCTCTGTCAGATCGGGTCGCTTGCGCCACTGTAGTACTTCCATGGTGGTTCTTTGCACACCGTCCTTGCCGGTCATACCTATCTCAACGGGCATCAACACCCCATCCATGACACCATATCGCAGGGCATCCATTTGCTGGCTGACCTGGTCTCGTCGATTGAAAAATTGCATGCGTACCCATCCGCCGTGCTGAACACTCACATAGACATTGACACGGGCATGTGCTACCGCCACATCGTCTTTAGGTGTGCATGCAATCAGATGACAGGGTGCCCCGTTGACATCCACCTTGCCTTGGTAATCGTGGTGAAAGTCATCGACAAAGGAGGATTGCCCAAGCACGTTGTCAAACTGTGCATCTGTCCCCATCCAGCCCTGCATCAGCATGGAGGCTGGCAGTTTGCTGACCCGGTCGATGCGGGGGGAATACATGTACAAATCATCGCCAGCACGCATGTAGGTCAGGCCGCTGTCTCTTTTAGGGCTTGTGATGACTGCTAAGCTGTGCTTGTTGCCGATGCTCCATGTCCGCATGTTGATCACCTTGGTGTAGCGCGGCTTCACATTGGTGATTGCCATGTCCATGGTGGAGGCATGCTGGATGCTGGCCTGTTCTGCCTTCCGCAATAGGGCGGTAACGTCCTGCCCCATGCTTTGCAGGACAGTGCAGGCAAGGAAACTAAAGGCAAGGAGGGTTTTCATGAAATAGGCAAGATTTGCTTTGGCTAAAGTTAAGTTAAATTAGGTGCTGGATATGGCCAATGGACTAACTTTGCCGTAATCAACCGATCCAATAACCCTTCAATTGATTCAAGGATGTACCCAGAAGATATGATCGCACCCATGCGTGCAGAACTCACTGATAACGGCTTTGAAGGCGTTGCTGATCCAGTCGCCATGGAGGCTGTCATCAACCAGACTGACGGCACCGTTTTAGTGGTCATTAATTCCGTTTGTGGCTGTGCTGCCGGTTCAGCTCGACCAGGTGTCATGAAGGCCTTGGCGGCATCGGACAAGAAACCTGACCAATTGATCACTGCTTTTGCAGGCAATGACATCGACGCGGTGAAAAAGGCCAGAGAGCTCATGCTTCCCTTCCCTCCATCATCCCCATGCATGGCCCTTTTCAAAGGTGGAGAGATCGTCCACATGCTTGAACGTCATCACATTGAAGGCCGCAGTGCAGACATGCTGGCAGACAACTTAGCTGGCGCATTTGCCAGCCATTGCGGATAACCTGTTATTCACAACCAAACACAAAGCCCGGCTAACGCCGGGCTTTTGTCGTTTAGTTGATTGAACATATCGCTCAGCATCAATCTGCTTAGTGTACGTTGTACACTTCTGCTTTTGTCCTATATTTACGAGGATATAACACCTAGCACACAAATATGTCTTTCAAAACAACCCTCCTTTCGCTTGCCATGATGGCCTTTACCACAGGCGCGTGGGCACAAACACAATCAGTTATTGACAGCAATTTGCTGGCTGAACTGGATGAAGTCATCATCATTGGTTACGGCACAAGCAACGCACAGGACCTTACGGGGTCATTGGTGTCCGTGAAGGCAAAAGCATTTCAAAAGGGATCCTTTGCCACGCCAGAACAGTTGATTATTGGCAAAACGCCAGGTGTTCGCATCACATCCAACGGCGGCATGCCTGGTGCAGGTAGCCGCATTCGTATTCGTGGCGGTTCATCCCTGAATGCCAGCAATGACCCCTTGGTTGTAATTGATGGTTTGCCAGCGAATGGGCTGGGGATGTTAAATCCTTCAGACATTGAGAGTTTCACTATTTTGAAAGATGCCTCAGCGACCGCCATTTATGGTAGTCGTGCGGCCAATGGTGTCATCTTGGTCACCACGAAGAAAGGTAAGGCTGGTGGCCCCCTTAAGGTTGATCTGCATGTGGTCAATTCAACCCGTGAAGTCACCAAGTCCTTGGACGTGTTGTCGCCATCTCAATTTGTTGACATGATCAACGACCGAGGCACCAACACGCAAATCAACCGACTGGCAACTGCCAGTGGTTACGAGAAGGTTAATGGCTCTATCGTTATGTCTGATTCAGCAAGGTCAACCGACTGGCAAGATGAAATTTACCGTACAGGCTCTGTGCAGGACATCAATGTGGCTATCACAGGCGGCATTGCCAATTTGCCCTACCGACTGTCCATGGGTTACTACCATGAGAATGGTGTGCTGAATCGCTCAGACCTCAAGCGCTACTCCCTGGCCATCAATGCATCACCATCTTTCATGGATGGCCGCTTGACAGCGAACGTTTCAGGTAAGGTAATCAAGGATGACAATTTTTACGCCAATCAAGGTGCCATTGGTACCGCAATTTTCTTTGACCCAACCCGTCCTGTTCACAGTGGCGATACCAGCTTTGGCGGTTACTTCGAATGGTTGATGCCCAATGGCACACCGAGCACTTTGTCACCAAAAAATCCCGTTGGATTGATTGACACACGCAATGACATTGGCGGCGGCCTGAGATCGCTAGGCAATGTGCTTTTTGACTTCCGTCCATTGGGTGACGACCTACACTTGTTTTTGAATCTTGGTGGAGAGTATAGCACCCGTTCCGGAACCATTGATGTGCCCGCATATGCGGCCAGCAACTACACCAATGGCGGCGAAGCAAACAAGTATGAATCCCACAGCTACAATCGCTTGCTTGAGGCATACATGAACAACAAGGTTTCCCTTGGCGCACTGTCTATGGATATCACGGCAGGGTATTCCTTCCAAGGTTGGAGAAATTATTCACCATCCTTTGCCAACCTTTCAGCTAGTGGAGACACTATTTCACCTGCCAACCCTTTCCCGCAGGACACGGAAAATGCGTTGATGTCTTTTTATGGCCGTGTCAATGGTAACATCGACAACAAGTACTTGCTCACAGCGACTTTGCGTGCGGATGGCTCATCCCGCTTCTCCAAGGAAAGTCGCTGGGGTTTGTTCCCCTCAGCTGCCTTGGGTTGGAATGTGCTTCAGGAGGACTTCATGGCTGACCAACAGGTCTTTTCATCTTTGAAATTAAGAACAGGTTGGGGCATCACGGGCCAGCAGGACGTTTACAATGATTATGGTTATGTGCCTAACTATAGCTATGGCACCTTGACAGCGCAATACCAGTTTGGCAATCAATGGGTCAACATCCTTCGACCTGACGCCTATGATTACAATTTGCAGTGGGAAAAAACAGCCACGACCAATGTGGCTTTGGATTTTGGATTTTTCAAGAACCGCGTGAATGGTTCCATTGACCTGTACAAGAAAAACACCACTGACTTGCTCGGGGTGATCCCTATTCCTGCGGGCACCAATTTCTCCAATCGTGTTCTGACCAATGTCGGATCCATGAGCAACACAGGTATTGAGGCAATGCTCAACATGGTGCTGATAGACAACGAAAACACCAATTGGGAGATGAACCTCAATGCGAGTGTGAACCGTAATGAAATCACTAAGCTCACCATGGTTCCAGACACAACCCATCTAGGTATTCAGGTTGGCGGCATTGCTGGCGGTGTAGGTAACACCATCCAGATTCATGCGGTGGGTGCACCCATGTACAGCTTCTTCTCTTACCGTCACTTGTTTGACGAAAATGGCAGACCCATTGAGCGCAATGGTGACATCTCATCCTATGCAGGCGTTGTTGACACCGATGGCAATGGCAAGATTGATATTTATGAAGCCTATGAAGACATCAATGGCGATGGCATCATCAACAGTTCTGACTTGGTTCTCCATGACATGACGCCAGAGCCTCGTCAGATCTTTGGTTTAAGCACCAATTTCAGCCACAAACGCTGGGGTATGGGCATGACATGGCGCGGTGAGTTTGGTCAATTTGTGTACAATAATGTAAATTCAAATCATGCTAATTATTTTGAGGTTGGAGGCTCCATGCGACATTTGAATAACCTAACGGCAGACTACTTGAACACAGGATTCAAGACACAGCAATACTTGTCAGATTACTACATTGAAGAGGCCAGCTACATCCGTTTGGACAATCTATACCTCTCGTATGACATCGGCAACCTATTTAAGGACAAGTACCCTGCGCGCATCAATGCATCCATGCAGAATGTATACACCTTCACCAATTACTCTGGATTGGATCCAGAAATTTCAGGTGGCATCGACAATATGATGTATCCGCGACCACGGATCTTCAATCTACAACTTAACGTCTCATTTTAATTGACAGCGCCATGAATTGGATTAAAACAACCACACTTATTGCTGTTGCTGCATTGACAGCAGCCTCTTGCGCAAAGCAAATGGACCTGAAGCCTAAGTATGGCCTCAATGCAGAGACAGTTTATTCTGACCCGAATAATTACATCAATGTTTTGGCCAAGCTCTATGCCGGATTGGCTATTTCTGGCAACCATGGCCCTGCAGGGCAGCCTGACATTGGCGGCATCGATGAGGGCTTTTCACAATACGTTCGCGTGCTGTGGAACTTACAAGAATTGCCAACCGATGAGGAGATTTGTGGCTGGTCAGATCCCGGTATCCCAGAGTTGAACACCATGACTTGGAATGACAACAGTTCATTTGTGTCTGCGATGTATTACCGCATTTACTACCAAATCGCATTGGCCAATGAGTTCATTCGCTACTGCTCCGATGAGTGGATGACGGATAAAGGGTTTACTGATGCAGAGAAAAGCATGATTGCAGGGTACCTAGCAGAGGCCAGGTATTTGCGTGCGATGAGCTACTACCATGCTTTAGACTTGTTTGGCAATGTGCCATTTGTGGATGAGTCAGATCGACCAGGTGTGTATTTTCCAGAGCAGATTTCTCGCAGCAATTTGTTCACGTGGGTTGAGTCTGAACTCAATGCCATTGAGTCGGGCATGATGGCTGCTCGCAGCGCGCCTTACGGCCGTGCCGATCAGGGTGCTTTATGGGCACTTCGGGCAAAGCTCTACCTCAATGCTGAGGTTTATACAGGAAACCCTAAGTATGACTTAGCCATGGCTGACGCATTAAGCATCATCAATGCAGGCTATACCTTGGAGACCAATTACGCCTACAATTTCATGGCAGATAACCACCTATCTACAGAGGTTATTTTCCCAGTGACTTTTGATGGAGACCGCACCTTGACATGGGGAGGCAGTACCTTCTTGGTGCACTCTCACATTGGCGGCAGCATGGACCAAAATGACTTTGGCGTGAATTCTGGATGGCAGGGCAATCGCGCAACCAGCGCTTGGTACGCCCTGTTCTCTGACAGCGCTGACAGCCGTGAAATGGTTCACCTGGCTGGCCAGGAGGACACCATCACAGACATCACAACATTCACCCAAGGGTACCCCATCACCAAATGGACCAACATGGGTCGCGATGGTGTTGCTGGTGCTGACGCAACCTTCCCCGACACGGACTTCCCCATGTTCCGGTTGGCAGACTATTACCTGGTGTATGCAGAATGCGCAGAACGCACAGGAACCAACCAAGCGCAAGGCGTGGCCTACTTCAATATGGTTCGTGAGCGAGCCTTTGGCCATGCGAACAACAATGTAGCAACCTTGAACCTGCAGCAAATCTTGGATGAGCGCGGCAGGGAGCTCTACGCAGAGGCTCAGCGTCGCAGTGACTTGATTCGTTATGATCAGTTCACCGGAGGAAGTTACTTGTGGCCCTGGAAGGGCGAGTCGCAGTTTGGTGCGCCCACAAGCACCCACTACAATTTATACCCGCTCCCGTCTTCGGACTTGATTGCTAACCCAAACCTTCAGCAAAATGAAGGCTACTAACCCTCGATTAATTTAAATAACAGATCTATGAAAAAGATTCTTACTCTCGGGCTGGCATGCTTGACCTCCATATTCGCGTATGGCCAGGTCACTGTCACCTATCAGGTTGACGCTACTGACTTCTTGGCAGCTGGCGCAACCCTTGCCAACAATGGCATGCGTATTGGCGGCGACTTTGCTGCAAATGGCGGTGTGTCCGCTATTGACACCATGGTTGACTGGTCTCCAACAGACACTGCGTCTGGTATGGCAGCACTAGGCAATGACCTGTTCTCAATTTCAGTTACTTATCCAGCCTCATCTATAGGAGCAACACAGTACTTTAAGTATGTGAACGGTGCATGGGGTGACAATGAAGGCACTGCAGCAACGACAACGATTGCGACTGACGCTTGCGGCGTTGATGATGGCGCAGGCAACATCAATCGCACCTTGGTGATCCCATCAAGCGACACCACCCTGCGTTATTGCTGGGATGCTTGTTACCAATGTGACGGATCTGACCCTGGCATCTCCGACATCACCATCACCTTGCAGGTGGATGTGACGGATTACATTGCCGCAGGCAATAGCATTGCAGCCAATGGTCTTCGCGTAGGCGGTGACTTTGCTGCACAGGGTGCTAGCAATGCCAATGGCGCCATGGTTGACTGGTCTCCTACAGACACTGCATCTGGCATGGCGGACTTAGGTAGTGACGTGTGGTCTTTGACTATCATCTTCCCGCCAACAGCTGTTGGATCCACTCAGTACTTTAAGTATGTGAATGGTAACTGGGGAACCAATGAAGGTACTGCTGCAACATCAACGATTGCAACTGGCGGTTGTGGCGTGGATGACGGTGCTGGTAACATCAACAGAACCCTTGTGATTGCTGGCGATACTGCATTGAAATTCTGCTGGGATGCGTGCCTCCAATGCGATGGCTCTAGTCCCAACGTGGTTGGTCTAGACGAGTCTGCTTTCAGCAGCCTGTCTATGTACCCGAACCCTGCGAATGGACCTGTTTCCATTGACTTTGCATCACGCAAAGACGGCAAGGCTACTGTACGCATTGTGAACCTACTTGGTCAAACCGTGAACAGCTTCTCCAAGGAGATCAACGCGGGTGAGAATCACATCGTTTGGAATCTGGATGCCGCCAATGGCAGCTTGGTGAATAACGGCGCCTTCTTGGTAGAGATTACCGTGAACGGCGAGCGCACGATGCAACGCATTGCCGTGAGTCACTGACCCTTGATCTAATTTTTCATGAAAAGGTCGGCCATGTGGCCGACCTTTTTTAATTTCACCACAATGAAACAAATTGCTGCCACCTGTTTATTGCTCTGTTCAACCCTCCTGTCTGCACAGGGCATCCACATTGAGCCACCCAATTGGTGGACTGACATGCCCGGCTATTCCGTGGAGCTATTGATCCATGGACAACATGACATTGCATCGGTCACAGTTCAAGGTCAAGGGGTGAAGGTCATGACCGACAGCCCTGCCAACAATCCTCACTACCGTTATGTGACCTTGAGCATTAGCCCAGAGGCGGAACCGCAAGACTTGATCCTTGCCATCGATTACGCAGGCAGACACCGAAGCAAAAAGGTCAACTATGAGCTCAAGGCAAGGGATCCGTTGATCCATGCCAACATGGGGCTCAGCGCCCGAGATCAATTGTACTTGGTGACCCCTGATCGCTTTGTCAATGGCGACACCCAGAATGATGTTGTCCGAGGCATGAAAGAGCGGGCAGTGAATCGCCAGGATGATTATTCACGACATGGCGGCGACCTGAGTGGATTGGCCAGTCAACTGGACTACATCCAATCGTTAGGCACTACGGCAGTGTGGCCAATGCCTATCCTAGAAAACAACATGCACGGCCAGAGCTACCATGGCTACGCCATCACGGACCACTATGCTGTTGATCCACGATTTGGCGGGCTTGAGTCTTACCAGCTGCTTGCTGATCAACTGCATCAGCGAGGCATGAAATTGGTGATGGACATGGTACTGAATCACACAGGCAGCATGCATCACCTCTTCCAGGATCCCCCGGATTCGAATTGGTTCAATGCATGGCCCCTCAGCTCAAACAAAGGCGATGAGCAGACCTTGTCGTTGCGGTCCTCCCATAAGTACCAGGGGATTTATGACCCTTACGCTTCGAAGGATGATGTGCGACGATTCACCGATGGGTGGTTTGTGCCATCCATGACGGACCTCAATGGGCGGGATGCGCATTGTGCCCAATGGCTCATCCAAAACAGCCTATGGTGGATAGAAACCGTTGGTGTTGACGCCTTTCGGGTGGACACCTATTTCTACCCAGATCAAGCATTCATGCGGCAATGGACCGCCGCTATTCACGCAGTCTACCCAGAGTTTTTTGTCTTTTCTGAGTCATGGACTCATGACGCCCATTCGCAGGCCTACTTCCTCAACAGCCAGCCAGCCTTGGATGCAGGAGCTGACTTTTTGATCTACCATGCTTTGAAGTCGGTGATGGAAGAGCCTGCTAGCTGGACAACGGGGCCTACTAAACTTTACGCAGCCCTTGCTGCGGACTACCTCTACCCAGAACAGGCTAAGGACATGGTCATCTTTTTAGATAATCACGATGAAGGCCGTTTCATGGGCAAGATTGATGGCAACATGAAGATGTACAAGGTGGGCTTGGGTCTGTTGTATGCCTTGCGAGGCATGCCATGCCTTTATTACGGTACAGAAATTGGCTACGACGCCGTGAATGACCATGGCGCCATGCGGCAGGACATGCTTGGCGGATTCCCTGGGGACCAAGGATCAGCCTTTCGGGGTGAAGGTTTAACGGAGACGCAGCAAGAGGCCCTGGCCTATGTCAGACAATTGGGAGCATTGCGTCACCAGGAAACCTTGATTGGAACAGGAAAATTGATGCAATGGGCGCCAGATGGCGGGGCTTACGCACTGGCTTGGTACGATGACAAGGAGGTCTTGATAGTGATAATCAATGTAGACGAGACAGATCGTCAGTGGGACATGAGTAGATTCAGCGAACTGGGCATAGATCAGGGGCAATCAGCAAGAAGCCTATTGGATGAGAAGGTCATGACCATTGAATCATCACAACACCTACCAGCTCAATCCATTCGCTGGCTAAAAATTACCAAGGACTGACAGGCAGAGATTGGTTTAAATAAAGCGAAAAGTCGTACTTTTGCAACAATATTTAGATTAATTCCAAATAGCATGATTCACATTTCAGACGAAGCCGCACGCAAGGTTGCAAGCCTCATGGCAGAGCAAGGACAATCCCCGGATAAGGCGTTTGTTCGTGTTGCTGTGAAAAGTGGCGGATGCTCAGGCTTGAGTTATGACCTGGACTTTGTGGACAATGAATCTGAAGGTGATCAAGCCTTTGAAGCCAAGGGTGTGACCATTTTAGCGGAAAAAAAGAGCCTCCTTTACCTGATAGGCACCACCTTGGAATACCAGGGTGGCCTCAATGGCAAGGGCTTTCAATTCAACAATCCTAACGCCTCACGCACATGCGGTTGTGGCGAAAGCTTCACAGTATAATTGCTGAGATGGGTCAAGATACAATCCTTGATGATGTCACGTCATCCGAGTACAAATACGGCTTTGAAACCAAGATTGACACTGATATCATTTCGCCAGGACTGAGTGAGGACGTGATCCGAACCATTTCAAAAAAGAAAAAAGAGCCGGAGTGGATGACGCAATGGCGTCTGGATGCCTATGCCGTATTTCTGACTCTGGAGGAGCCAGACTGGGCCAATGTGAACTACCCAAAACTGGACCTGCAAACCATCAGTTACTATGCGGCCCCCAAAAAGGTTCAAATCAATTCCTTGGATGAAGTGGATCCTGAGTTGCTCGTAACCTTTGAAAAATTGGGCATTTCACTGGATGAGCAAAAACGTTTGACGGGCGTAGCCATGGATATCGTGGTTGACTCCGTGTCAGTGGCAACCACATTTAAAAAGACCCTCAATGAGAAGGGCATCCTATTTTGTTCCATGTCGGAGGCTATTGAAAAGCACCCAGAGTTGGTCCGCAAATACCTTGGCACTGTGGTGCCAACCTCTGACAATTACTACGCAACTCTGAACAGTGCGGTGTTCACTGATGGCTCTTTTTGTTACATCCCGCCTGGCGTGACCTGTCCGATGGAGCTGAGCACTTACTTCCGTATCAACAGTTCAGGAACCGGTCAGTTTGAGCGCACCTTGTTAGTGGCTGACAAAGGCAGTTATGTGAGTTATTTGGAGGGCTGCACGGCCCCTTCGCGCGATGAGAACCAATTGCACGCCGCGGTGGTTGAACTGATTGCCATGGATGATGCAGAAATCAAATACTCCACAGTGCAAAACTGGTACCCGGGCAACGCAGAGGGCGTCGGTGGGGTTTTCAATTTTGTCACCAAGAGGGGCATCTGTCATGATCGCGCAAAAATCAGCTGGACACAAGT
>DFSH01000075.1:0-1996 GCA_002378565.1 Flavobacteriales bacterium UBA3442
CCTCATGAAAAAAGCCAACATCATTGGCGCTGGATTGGTCGGCAGCCTCTGGAGTCTTTACCTTCAGCAACGCGGCTACCACGTTGACATCTATGAGCGCCGACCCGACCCGCGAAAAGCTGGTTACATCGGCGGACGATCCATCAATCTTGCCTTGAGCGACAGGGGGTGGAAGGCCTTGAAAGGTGCTGGCATCCAACAAGAGGTTGAAGCCATGGCCATTCCCATGAGGCGTCGGGTCATTCATGCAAAAAACGGCAGCTTATCCTTCCAGCCTTACGGGCAATCTGGCCAGGCCATTTACTCTGTATCCCGGGGTGGATTGAACCAGCTACTGATCAACAAAGCAGAAGCTTCAGGTCAAGTGAAGGTGCATTTTGATCACGCTTGCGACAGCATCAGCATGGATAGCGGAACCGCTACCCTGTCTCATGAAGGGACAAAAATTCAATCGGAAGCTGATGTCCTTTTTGGGGCTGACGGAGCCTTTTCTCGCGTCAGAAAATCCTTGCATGACGCAGGGATAACCACTGAGCACAAAGTCTACCCCATCGACCATGGCTACAAAGAATTGAGCATCCCACCATCTGCTGATGGTAGCTATCAATTGGAAAAAGAAGCCCTACACATCTGGCCGCGTGGCGGCTTCATGCTGATTGCTTTGCCTAACCCCGACGCCACCTTCACCTGTACCCTGTTTTTAAGCCTTGAAGGCGAAACCAGCTTTGCGGGCATTGAGGACCTGAAAACAGGTCGCGCCTTCATTCAATCGCATTTTCCCGATGCCTTTGACTTGATGCCTGACTTTGACGCCATGTGGACGAAAAACCCTGTATCCCCATTGACTATTGTCCGTTGCTTCCCCTGGACCAGCGCAGGGAAAGTTGCCTTGATGGGTGATGCGGCTCATGCCATCGTGCCTTTCTATGGCCAAGGGATGAATGCTGGCTTTGAATCTTGCACGGTGCTCAATGACTTGCTTGACCTGCATGACGATGACATAGCTGTGTCGCTAGCAGCCTTTGAAGCCACAAGGAAAGCAGATGCTGACGCCATCAGTGATTTGGCCTTGCGCAACTTCATTGAAATGCGAGACCTCACTGGGCAACCCAGTTTTCTGTTAAGAAAAAAAATAGAATCACGCTTGTCTCTAAGACACCCTGACAAGTGGTTACCTCTTTACAGTCAGGTCACCTTTTCGCACATCCCCTATGCAAAATCCTTAGCTGCTGGCGTGCTACAAGACCAGGTCATGGCGCCTTTCATGGCACGACCAGACATTGCAAGCACCTGGGATTCTGAAACGCTAGAGCAGGAGATATTGGATGCATGGGCAAAGGCTCAGGCTGCCCAATAAGGGCGAGGCTAAGCGTCAAGCCATGTCCCGGAAAGCCTGACGGACCTTCTTGAACAAATTGCTCCGGAACACATAGCTGACCACCGACTCATCATCGGTTGCCAGGATCTCCGCTGAGCTGCCTTCCCAGGCCTTCACACCATTTTTGAGCAAGAGCACATTGTCGCCAATCTCCAACACAGAATTCATGTCATGGGTATTGATCACCGTGGTCATGTTGTATTCCAACGTGATGCTTTTGATCAGCTCATCAATGACAATGGCTGTCTCTGGATCCAAACCGGAGTTGGGCTCATCGCAGAATAGGTACTTGGGGTTCATCACGATAGCCCGTGCAATGGCCACGCGTTTTTGCATGCCGCCAGACAACTCTGATGGACTTTTATCGATAGCTTCTGGGGGAATGCGCACGCGATCCAAACAGTAATCCACCCGCTCAGCCTTTGTCTTGTCATCCATGTTTGAAAAGAAATCCAAAGGCATTTGCACATTTTCTCTGACACTCAAGCTGGTTAACAACGCAGAGGCTTGAAAAACCACCCCCATGTTCTGACGCAATAGCTTCAGTTCTTTCGCTGTCATGTCATGCTGCCGTTTGTCATCAAAGTAAATTTCACCTGAATCCTGGTGATGCAGACC
>DFSH01000075.1:2291-6386 GCA_002378565.1 Flavobacteriales bacterium UBA3442
TTGCATTTCCCGGGAACAAAGGAAGCGTCGATGCCTTTGAGAACTTCTTCTCCACTGAAGGATTTGGTGATGCCTTGGATACGAATCATCAGAACAAAATATCAGTGAGAATGTAGTTGAACAAGATGATGCTGAAGGACATAATGACCACACTTTGCGTGCTGGCCTTGCCTACTTCCACGGCACCACCTTTCACATGGTAGCCAAAAAACGAAGAAATCGTTGCAATCAAAAAGGCGAAAAAGACAGTCTTTGTCATGGAGTATGTGATGTAAAAAGATCTAAAATCCATGAAGTAGCCACTGAGGAAAATCTCCGCATTCACCATATCCATTGTCAATGCAGCAATGTAACCGCCAATAATACCAAAAAACATACTGAAACTCAACAAAACCGGCATGAACAACAGGCAAGCAGCCAACTTAGGAAGCACCAAATAGGAAGCAGGATTGATGCCCATCACCTTCAAGGCATCCATTTGTTCAGTCACCCGCATGTTACCAAGGGTCGCTGTGATATTTGAGCCAATTTTTCCTGCGAGAATCAATCCCACAATGGTGGGCGCAAACTCCAATACGATGCCTTCCCTCACAGCAATAGCGATGTATGAATCTGGAATGAACGGGTTGTCTAGATTCATGGCAGTTTGAATGGTTAGTACCGCTCCCATGAACAGGGATATCACGCAAACCAAGAAAACCGATGACAAACCAAGGAGCTCCACTTCACGGAAAAAAGACTTTCTGTATTCGCTCCAACGCTCCGGCCAGGTAAAGACTTCCTTCAAAAAAAGGATGTAAGCACCAACACCTTGCAACAATCGATAGATCATGCCCCGAATTTAAGGTAAATTTGAGGCGTGAAACGACGCATCTTATCCCTCATTGCCTTGACGGCCCTTCTTTTTTCTGCAACTGCCTGTGGTGGCGCCAAGGATTGCGACTGCCCTTCCTTTGGCAGCATACAAATGACTGAAAATCAAGTGGCTTAAACATGGCCATATCACAGCCTGATCAATTCATCGCCCTGCTTGGGGGTGGTCAGCTTGGCAAAATGCTGCTAGCTGAAGCCCGTCGCATGGACCTTTCGGTCCACAGCATGGACCCAGATCACATGGCGCCATGTCGTCTTGGCTCACATCGGTTTGTGCAAGGTGACTTCACAGACTACCAACAAGTCATGGATTTTTCACAAGGTGCAACAGCCGTTGTTATTGAGATTGAATCCGTCAATGTCAAGGCTCTTGAAGACTTGGAAGCGCAAGGCATTCCCACCTTCCCCTCAGCCAAGGCTCTTCGGCTTATTCAAAATAAAATCAAGCAAAAGACCTTTTACCGGGATCAAGGCATACCCACATCTGACTTTCAGGTGCATGCAAACCATGCATCATTGCAGTCTGCATTAGCAGAAGATCAATTGACAATGCCCTTTGTTTGGAAGTTGGCTGAAGGGGGCTATGATGGCTTTGGCGTGGCCATGATTAACAAGGCATCCGACATGGATGACCTACCTGACGCACCCTGTATCACCGAAGCAGCTGTTGACATTGACAAAGAAATTGCTGTCGTCATCGTGCGTGACCGCCACGGCAACACGGAAGCCTTCCCCCCGGTTGAAATGGCCTTCCATCCAACGGCTAACCAGGTTGAATTCGTTGTTTGCCCTGCCAGCCTGAGCGATCAAGCCAATCAGCAAGCCGTCCAATTGGCCAAACAATGCGCTGAAGCCTTTGACAGCCCAGGCTTATTGGCTGTAGAACTATTTCTAACCAAGGGCGGCGATTGGCTTGTCAATGAAGTAGCGCCTCGACCGCACAACTCTGGGCATTTAACCATCGAGGCATGCCAGAGCTCCCAGTTTGAGCAGTTGCTTCGTGTGGCATTTAACCTACCAATGGGCAGCTGTGCTTTGCAATCCGCTGCAGCCATGGCCAATCTCGTTGGTGCCGCGAATCACCAGGGCGATGTCATGTACCAAGGCTTAGACCAAGCCCTGGTTGTGCCTGGATCTAGCATTCACATTTACGGCAAATCACAAACCCGACCTTTTCGAAAGATGGGCCATGTGACAGCCACTGGCAAGGACCCTAAGCAAGCCATGCAACGGGCAGCAGCTGTCAGAGATGCTATATCGGTGGAAGCAAAACCTTCGAATTTACTGACATGACCTACCTTTGCACAAAGCACTGAATGATGGTAGGACTTATTATGGGGAGCCAAAGCGATCTCCCAAT
This sequence comes from Flavobacteriales bacterium UBA3442, assembly GCA_002378565.1. Classification (GTDB taxonomy): domain Bacteria; phylum Bacteroidota; class Bacteroidia; order Flavobacteriales; family Schleiferiaceae; genus TMED14. The sequence continues at coordinate 4,525 of DFSH01000075.1, forward strand.
CATGCAAGTTGCAGCTGACATGCTGACAACCCTTTGCATTCCTTTTGAAATGACTGTTGTGTCTGCGCATCGCACACCCGATCGCATGCTTGACTATGCGAAAAGTGCCAGCCAACGCGGCCTGAAAGTGATTATAGCTGGTGCTGGCGGTGCCGCACACCTGCCTGGCATGGTTGCCGCCTATACCCCACTTCCTGTGATTGGCGTACCCATCAAAAGCAGCAATTCCATCGACGGATGGGATTCCATTTTATCCATCTTACAGATGCCTAAAGGGGTGCCTGTTGCAACTGTCGCGCTCAATGGTGGCGCAAATGCTGGCATCCTTGCTGCGCAAATCATCGGTGCCAGTGACGCAGAAGTCCAAGCGCGCATTGTAGATTACAAAGAAGGACTCAAAGGCTTGGTTGAAGACATGGCTAAGCATGTGGAGGACGGCAACGCCTAGACCTATCAAAACAGATTTGATGCCTGTTTAAAGCCCCTTGAGAAAGGTCACCAAGGATTCCTTTTTCCGATTGGCCACAGGTACTGTGCTTTCATCCTTTAACAAAAGGTAACCGCCATCAGCCGTAACATAACGGGTGACATAGGCCATGTTGACCAAATGCGATTTATGGATGCGCTTGAAGCCCATAGGGGCAAGCAGGTTCTCATACTCTTTCAGGGTTTTCGAGGCAATGTACTTTTTGCCTCCCCACAAGTAAAACGTGGTGTAGTTGCTGGTGGATTCACAATGCATGATCTCATTGATAGAGAGGATGTACAAACCATCTGAACTAGAAATCACCATTTTCTTGTTCTCTGATGCCAAGTTCGATTGCAGAACTGACAAGCTGCCTTGATTGCCCTCACTGTTGAGTTCAGCCTTTCGCACCGCTTTGACCAACTCTTCAGGGTCAACAGGTTTCAACAAGTAATCCAAGGCAGAGAATTTGATGGCCCGCAAGGCATACGCCTCATGTGCTGTGACAAAAATCACGGACCCTTGCCACTGTGGCTCATCAACATTGATCCGATCAAGCAAGGCAAAACCCACTTCGCCACCCAAGTGGATATCCAAAAACACGATGTCTGGCTGTACCTCAATCAAAAGATCCCATGCCTCATCCACGGTAGATGCCTCCCGTATGTCGGTGACTTCCAGACAGAATAGCTCAAGCTTAGCACGCAGAGCAGATCTGCTTTGCGCTTCATCATCCAGTATCAATGCGGTCAATCTCATGCTATTAATGTAGGTACTTAATCCCATTCACGATGCAACGGCAACACAAGGGTCACCATCGTTCCTTCATCCAAATCTACAGTAGAGACGGTATGTGGCTTGCCTGTTTCCTGACTGAGGGCTGCCAATCGTCGTGCAAGGATGTCAGTTGCTGCCGATCGTTTCTCCCCTTCATCACCTGAAGCCAGCTTCATGGCTGCTTGGCGACCAATGCCATTGTCCTCCACCGTGACAACCATGACATGCTGATCAGCGGGATCGATGCGGTAGGTTAATTTCACGTAGCAATCGGCATTGCCAGCCTGCATTTTTGGTCTGAGGCCATGCAAGATGGCGTTTTCAACCAAGGGCTGAAGCATCATGGGAGGAATGCGTGCATCCTCCATCAAACCTTCGTCCATTTCAACCACCGATTGAAAACCATCCGAAAATCGCATTTGCTCTAAGGCAATATAATGGCTGAGGGATGTTGACTCTCTGGTTAAGTCAACCCAGCCATGGTCTGCACTCTCCAAGGTGTAGCGCATCAATTTGGCAAATTTATTGAGGTAAGTGATGGCCACCTTGGGTTGGTTTTTCAACACAAAGGCAGAGATGCTTTCCAGGGCATTGAAGGTGAAATGCGGGTTCATCTGCA
>DFSH01000064.1:0-1684 GCA_002378565.1 Flavobacteriales bacterium UBA3442
TTGATGAATGCGGAGATGCCGGCATTGGCTGCACGGGTTACCCAGCGTTGGTTTTCAATGGCACGAAGTCGGGCATAATGCGCATGAGCCACATGGCCCGATGTATTAGCCCACCATCCGTCGTTGGTTATGATGGCAATCAAGTTGGCTCCCTCAGCAACAAAGTCCCTGGTGAATGTGGCGTAATCCTGCTCCCAACAAATGACGGGTGCCACTTTAATCAGGCTATCCACATCGCTGAATACCACTCGGTTGGTCTGTGTCCCTAGGGTGCCTGTTGTACCGCCCATGTTGACGGTTAAATCCCCCAAATAGGTTTCCATCAAAGCAGCAAAGGGCATGGTTTCCACACCCACCACCAATTTGCTTTTGTGGTAGAGACGCATGGGGACTCCATCACCCCAGTGCAAGGCTGTATTGAAGGAATCAAAGTAGCGTCGACCGCTGCGATCGGGACGTGAAGATGGGGTGCGGTCTTCGGGGCGGTAGATGGCATAGGTACTTACCCCCATCAACAGATTGCAGGATGGGTAGACCTGGATGATGCTGTCTATTTGCCGAATGGGATTGATCATGTTGATGATGCGTTCATCAAAACCCTCATAGAAAAAAGTCTCTGGGAAAACCATCAGGTTCACGGGCTTCTCAGCAGTCTCAAGGTAATCCATGGCACGAACCTTCCATTGCGCAGCAACGGAAGCATCGCTTAACTGGTATTTTTCATGGTAGGGGTCAATATCGGGATGTGCCAAGGCTACATGCTGTCTCAAACCTTGATCCTCAGCGGTCCACAAAAGAGTCAGTGACAGCAGGGAAGGCAGGCCAATCAGCAGGATAGCTGGCTTGAAAGCAGGCCACCAAGACTGACCAGATCGCTTGCTCAACATGGCCTGGTACATCACCCAGTTTGTCAACAAAAGCCAGATAACACCTCCCCGGTGACCCGTGAATTGGAACCATTGAACCCATGGGGTTTTGTCCGCATAAATATTGCCCAGGTCAAGCCAAGGAAAGCTCAAGGCCCAGTCTTCATGAAAGACCTCCAAGGCCAACCAGCCCAGCACCAAAGCCCACATGGCACGTTTGGCATCAAACAGTCGCAAAACCCAAGCATAGATGGTCCACAGCATCGCCATCAAGAAGCCATTGAAAAATACCGTTGCAAACAGAGCCGACCAATGTGCATTGACCAACCACCAGGTGGTTCCTAAATTGAACAGGCCCATGCCTAGGTAGGCCAGCCAGAAGATCCTGCGGCCTTTGTGCGGTCTAGCGTCAGCATGGATCATATCCACCATCACAAACATGCCAACCATGGCTACTGATGTCACCAAAAACAGGCTACCGCCCCAGGACCAAGGGAAGGCACCTGGCCAAGCAATCGACAACAAAAGGGCGGTCAACAAGACCCAGGCAATTGGACGCTTCATCATGGGCTTAAAAGTAATACTCATTGGCGGATGTATATTTGGCCCATGCGATGGATTCCCAACGCCCTCACAATGGGCAATGTATTTTTTGGTTGCATGGCCATCACCCTAGTTCCCGGAATGGACCTCCAGGGCATCACCCTTTGGATGACTGCCTCCCTGATTTGCGATGCGTTGGACGGATGGGCCTCAAGAAAATTAGGGGTTGAAGGTAAGATGGGGCTGCAATTGGACAGTCTGGCAGATGCCATCAC
>DFSH01000064.1:1806-2503 GCA_002378565.1 Flavobacteriales bacterium UBA3442
GGCATCACCCTTTGGATGACTGCATCCCTGATTTGCGATGCGCTGGACGGATGGGCATCAAGGAAATTAGGGGTTGAAGGTGAAATGGGGCTGCAATTAGACAGTCTGGCAGATGCCATCACCTTTGGCCTGTTACCCAGCCTCATGGCCTACCAGATTCTGTTAGACTTATCTTTTGCTGTCCCTTCATTGGCCTTTATCGTGGTGATTGCCTCTGTTTATCGGCTGGCCCGCTTCAACGTTGGTGAAGCCGGCAAGAAAGGCTTCATAGGTCTACCTACCCCAGCCCATGCCCTGTTCATCCTTGGGTTAGCTCATGCGCAACTTGACGGCCTGATACAACTAAGCGCCTACGCCTTGTTGGCTTTGATTGCCTTGAGCAGCTACAGCTTGAATGCCTCATGGCCCGTGATGAGCTTCAAGGACATGCCTTCGGGATTTGCAGCACAGAAATACCGATGGCTATTCCTAGTCTCTTCCTTGATTTTGTTGGTAACATTTGAACTTGCCGCACTCACATTCATCATACCTTTGCTTCTCCTATTCTCCGCAATTGAAAAACGATTCGCATGACCTTTAGAGCAGAAATTGACATCATGCCCCTCAAGGCCCTTCTTGACCCTCAAGGCAAGGCCGTTGGCAACAGCATGGCAAACATTGGCTTGTCTGACATCAGCAATGTGCGCATTGGCAAGCA
>DFSH01000086.1 GCA_002378565.1 Flavobacteriales bacterium UBA3442
GCAGGGGATGATTCACGGCCATTAGAAATCATGCGTGAAATTGGGTGAATGGATGCCTGATATAGTAGCTTGCCTTGTCGGAATTCATGGCTTATAGACCATGGAATAGCAGTTCACGTGAATAGCAAGTAATCGCGTACATACTCAGGTCTTTATCCCGACCTTTGCCGCATGTCAAAAATCCATAAATCGTCCTTTGTCAACATCATTGGTCACCCCAATGTAGGCAAGAGTACCCTGGCGAATGCCCTGGTAGGAAAGCGCTTGAGCATCATCACGCCCAAAGCACAGACCACCAGGCATCGCATCTTTGGGATACTGAACGGGGAGACAGAAAATTTTGATTACCAGTTGGTATTCTCAGACACCCCGGGCGTCTTGATTCCAGCCTACGCCCTGCAAGAGTCGATGCTAGATGCCGTTCACAGCTCAAAAGACGATGCAGACGTCTTCCTGTATGTGGTTGAATTGGGCGAAGGGCCATTGAAGCATGAAGGCCTTTATAAGCACCTGCAAACCACCGATGTGCCTGTTTTGCTTTTGTTGAATAAGGTCGACTTGCATGACCAGGAGACACTTGAAAATGAATCAGCTTTATGGGCTGAGCGTTTGCCAAAAGCAGAAATCATTCCCATGTCAGCAAAAACAGGATTCAACCTTTCCTATGTTTTGAAGCGCTTGCTGGAGCTTTCGTCCGAGGGGCCAGCCTACTTTGACAAAGACCAGCTGACTGATCGAAGCGATCGATTCATCTGCTCAGAATTCATTCGTGAACAGATACTGAACCGCTACAAAAAAGAAGTGCCTTACTCCGTTGAGGTCGATGTGGATTCCTTCAAAGACGAGCCAAAGATTTTACGCATACGTGCCATATTGGTTGTGGCTCGCGAATCACAAAAAGGCATTTTGATCGGGCACAAAGGCGTGGCATTGAAAGCCGTTGGCACCGCTGCACGCCGTCAACTTGAATTATTCTATGGCAAACAGGTTTACTTAGAGCTCTTTGTCAAAGTCAATAGCAACTGGAGAAATGATCCAGAGAAACTCAAACGATACGGATACTGATGAAGCCACTTGTCGCCATAATCGGCCGCCCCAATGTGGGCAAATCCACACTCTTTAACCGTCTGGTCCAAAGGCGTGAAGCCATTGTAGACCCTACAGCGGGTGTGACGCGTGACCGTCACTATGGCCATGCAGAATGGGCAGGACGCTCCTTTGCATTGGTTGATACCGGTGGTTGGATCGAAGGATCTGATGACATATTTGAAGGGGAAATTCGCCGCCAGGTAGAGGTTGCCTTGGAAGAGTGCAACTTCATCTTGTTTCTGGTTGATGTTGAAGCAGGCATCACCCATGATGATCAAGAAATCGCGCGATTGCTTCGCAAGCAATCCAAGCCAATTGTCTTGATCGCCAACAAAACTGACACCCATGAACGCATGGCGCAGGCTGCTGAGTTCTATTCCTTGGGGTTTGGCGAGCCAATGACCGTCAGCTCCATCAATGGACTGGGAACTGGTGATGCCCTGGACGCCTTGGTGGCTCACTTTCCCGAACCTGGATCAAACGATGAAATTGATCCCTTTGAAGGCAAGCCAAGGTTGGCGATTGTAGGCCGTCCTAACGTGGGGAAATCCTCCATCACCAACGCTTTGTTTGAGGCGGAAGTTAGCATCGTAACCGACATCGCTGGAACCACCAGAGATACGGTCAATAGCCACTTCAATAAATTTGACATGGACTTTGTCCTGCTAGACACGGCAGGCATGCGTAAAAAAGGTAAGGTCAATCAAAACCTGGAATTTTATTCCAACATGCGTACGGTGCGAACCATTGAAGACTCAGATGTCTGCATGCTGGTCATCGATGCAACCCAAGGGTTTGAAAGTCAGGATCAAAACATCCTGCATGTCATCCTGACCAACAAAAAGGGTCTGGTTGTCGTGATCAACAAATGGGATTTGGTTTCTAAAGACACCCACACCATGAAAACGTTTGAGGAACAGGTTCGCATAAAAATGCGTCCCTTTGTTGACGTCCCCATCATCTTCACCTCAGCAATCTCAAAACAGCGTGTATTGAAAGCCGTTGAGACGTGCATGGAAGTGCAATCACGCCGATCAACCCGCCTTGGCACATCCAAACTCAATGACATCATCTTGCCTATTGTCAAGGAGCGCCCTCCACCCATGTACAAAGGCAAGATTGTAAAAATTAAATTCATTTCGCAGCTTCCAACCAAGCGTCCACAGTTTGTTTTGTATTGCAATATGCCACAGTATGTGAAGGAGCCTTATGAGCGATTTGTTGAAAATCAGTTCCGCAAACACTTCGATCTCACGGGCATTCCTATTGATCTGTATTTTAGGAAAAAGGTCTAAAATTGACCATAATCAAACAAAAAAAGCGCTTTTAGCGCCTTTTTTGATGAAAAACTGTCAAATTGACAATAGTTAACAAGCAGAGAATATGAGGGCAATCAATCAGCTGTTGCCAATCGGAAAGCCTCCTCCATGGAGCTGGACTTGGTGATGTTTTCCACACTGTCATCTCGTTGAATCTTTCCAGCCTTGATGAAGATCACCCGATCACACATCGCTTCCACTTCTTGCATGACGTGGGTACTCAGTATCACGGTTTTGTCCTTACCAATGGCCATGATCAACTCCCTGATGGAAGTTAATTGATTGGGGTCAAGGCCAGTCGTTGGCTCATCTAGAATGAGCACATCCGGGTCATGCATGAGGGCTGCTGCCAGGCCCACGCGTTGGCGGTAACCCTTGGAGAGCTCTTTAATCTTCTTGTGCTGTTCAGGCTCAAGCCCCACCTTACGGATGGTATCTGTGATCTTGTTTTTGTCTTGCTTGTGAATCTTAGCTACAAACTGGAGAAACGCTACCACATGCATGTCAGGGTAAAGCGGGTTGTGTTCAGGTAGGTAGCCAATCCGTTGACGAACCATCAGGCTGTTGTCCTGCGTGTCCATTCCGCAAACCAAGGCTTCCCCTTCGCTTTGTGGTAAATAGGATGTGAGAATCTTCATCAAAGTAGATTTCCCTGCGCCGTTAGGACCTAAAAGCCCGACAATCTGCCCCTTAGGAATTTCAAATGACACCTGATCCAAGGCTTTTTGTTGGCCGTAGGATTTACTTAAGTTCTTAACGTGAATAGACATCTGATGGGGCTATTTATTGTACCAAACGGATGACACAGCCATGCCAACTACCGCAGCCACCGTCGCATGGAGTTTTGCTTGCCGATTGTAACAATACAAGTAAGTTGGGTCATTGAAGTATGCAGCATTGGGACTGTGGAGGACCACTTTCCAGTCGTCCTTTGGGCGGTAGTTCTTCAAAAGATCATACCCGACAGCTAGCGGTCCAAAGATGCCTCCTGCAAGAAGGTTGTTGAAGATCCGGCCTCTGAGGCGAGCGTCATTGCTTGCAGCCACGCAAAGTTTGCTGGGATCATCGTTGTTGCCTGCGATCTTATCTAGGCCAACAAAAGCAATGTCACTCAACGGAATAACAAAGGTGTTGTTGTCTGCCTTGAAGGTGAGGTTGCGCTTGCTTGCCCTGATCACCTCGCCAGAAAAGGCCTTGCCAGAGTTGAGGATAAGCATATCCATGGCTTCCAATGGAAACAAGCTTAAGGCAAAGAGAAAGGTCACTATTTTTTTCATGAAATGGCATTATTGAAACAATGGTTAGGATTTCTTGCTGAGACCATAGACCATGCCAAATTTAACCCGATAACTTTGTTACGATGAGATAACTTTGTCGCGATGAATGGACTTGTGCTAAAATCTACTGGATCATGGTATCACCTCATGCTCGATGACGGCAATAAGGTGGATGCACGGCTGCGCGGAGCCCTTCGGTTGGCGGGAAGTAAAAGTACCAATCCAGTGGCAGTAGGCGATAAGGTGATGGCAAAGCCAGAGGTTGATGGGCGCTGGGTCATCCATGAAATCTTGTCTCGAAGCAACCATTTGATTCGTCGATCGGTGAACCTCAGCAAACGCACACAGGTCATTGCAGCCAACATGGATCAAGCAGTTTTAATCTGTACCATCGCAGAACCCAAAACCCTTTACGGATTCATGGATCGCTTTCTGGCCACAACGGAAGCCTATGACATCCCAGCTGTCATTGTCTTCAACAAGATTGATCTCTGTGGTGAAGCCGCCATGGAAGAGTTGCAATACAGGGAGGCTGCCTATGGCGCTGCGGGCTACCCATGCCTTCGCGTCTCAGCTGTCACGGGAGAAGGCTTGGAGGCCATGGTTGACTTGCTGAGAGGAAAGGTCAGCTTATTGAGTGGCCATTCCGGTGTGGGGAAATCCACCCTGGCCAATGCCATCCAACCAGGGCTAGACCTGCGCACCACAGAAATATCAGCAGCTCATGGTCAAGGCCTGCACACCACCACATTTGCACAGATGCACCCTTTGGATGTTGGAGGCTATGTGATTGATACCCCGGGAATTCGGGGATTTGGCTTGGTGAACATGGAATCTGCAGAAATCAGCCACTACTTCCCAGAAATTTTTGCCATGAAGGACGATTGCAAATTTAGCAACTGCCTGCATGCAGAAGAGCCTTCGTGCGCAGTGCGTTCAGCGGCAGAGGAAGGCAAATTGGCACCCACCCGTTACCGGTCTTACCTCAGCATGCTTTCAGGGGATGAGCTGGATGAGGTCTACCGCCAAGACCATCACGGACCAGATTCAGGTTCATGAGGGTGGTGGTTCAACGCGTTCTGTCCGCCTCAGTTGCTGTTGACGGCAAGCCCCATGCCTCCATTGGCAAAGGTTTGTTGGTCCTGGCTGGATGGGAGTCCAACGAATCGCCATCAGACCTGACCTACATCGCGCAGAAAGTTAGTAAAATGCGGATCTTTGATGACATTGATGGCCTGATGAATCGTTCCGTCATGGACATGGAGGGTGACATCCTGGTCATTTCCCAGTTCACCCTGCATGCCAGCACCAAAAAGGGTAACCGCCCGAGCTATTACAAGTCTGCCCCGGGTCTTGAGGCAGAGCCGCTGTATGAAGCCTTTCTGGATGAACTGTGGCATACCTGCAACCGCCCAGTTAAATCAGGGAAGTTTGGCGCAGATATGACCATCACACTCACCAACGATGGCCCGGTAACCATCACCATTGACTCAAAAAACAAGGAATGATGACAACAGATAGCAGAACCCCAACTTCAGACAATGCGCCCATCAAAAGTTTGCAACGTGACGTAGATCAATGGATAGCAGACTTTGGTGTGCGTTACTTCAATGAACTCACCAACATGGCACAGCTTAGTGAAGAGGTGGGCGAAGTAGCACGGATTATTGCCCGTCGCTATGGCGAGCAGTCAGAGAAGCCCTCCGATGCGAAGGCGGACCTTGGTGAGGAACTCTCAGATGTCCTCTTTGTCGTGCTTTGCCTGGCCAATCAAACAGGCACTGACCTTCAAGCAGCCTTCGATCGCCGCATGACAGCTAAGGGTGTCAGAGACAAAGACCGCCATCAGAACAACCCTAAGTTGCTTTGATAGGGTAATTGTCCCCCTGTTTGAGGTGGCTCTGGTTATGTTGCAAGGCGTATCCTGCTTACCTTTGAGCCCTTAACAATTACCCCATGCGTCAAGACCTCTTTGTATCCCCCGATTATTACCAACTCGATGACCTGCTTAGCGATGAGCACAAAATGGTTCGTGATGCGACCAGAGAATGGGTCAAGCGCGATGTGAGTCCCATCATTGAGGATTACGCACAGCGCGCTGCCTTCCCTGAGCAATTGGTGAAGGGACTGGCAGAGATTGGGGCTTTTGGTCCCTACATCCCCGAGGAGTATGGCGGTGCTGGCCTGGATCAAATGAGCTATGGCTTGATGATGCAAGAAATTGAGCGTGGCGATTCAGGGGTTCGATCAACCTGTTCCGTGCAATCATCCTTGGTGATGTACCCGATCTATGCCTATGGATCTGAGGAGCAGCGCATGCGTTTTTTGCCAAAGTTGGCAAGCGGAGAGTACCTGGGAAGCTTTGGTCTCACAGAGCCAGACCACGGTTCCAACCCCAGCGGCATGACCACCCACTTTGAAGACAAAGGGGATCACTACTTGCTCAATGGCGCAAAAATGTGGATATCTAATTCACCTTTTTGCCATGTAGCTGTGGTATGGGCAAAGGATGAAAAGGGACGCATTCATGGTTTGATTGTGGAACGCGGCATGGAAGGATTCACCACCCCTGAAACCCACAACAAGTGGAGCTTGCGAGCGAGTTCCACCGGCGAATTGGTCTTCAATAACGTCAAGGTCCCCAAGCATAACCTGCTACCTGGAAAGTCGGGCCTTGGTGCGCCACTGGGCTGCTTGGATTCTGCGCGCTACGGCATTGCCTGGGGCGCCATTGGTGCAGCCATGGACTGCTATGACACAGCGTTGAGGTATTCCAAAGAGCGAGTCCAGTTTGGTAAACCCATTGCGGGCTTCCAGCTTCAGCAAAAGAAATTGGCAGAGATGATCACGGAGATCACCAAGGCTCAACTTTTGACCTACCGATTGGGTCAATTGAAAAATGATGGCAAGGCGACCTCTCCTCAGATCTCCATGGCTAAACGCAACAACGTAGACATGGCATTGACCATTGCTAGAGATGCCCGTCAAATGCTAGGTGGCATGGGAATCACTGGTGAATACCCCATCATGCGTCACATGATGAACTTGGAGTCAGTGGTGACCTACGAAGGCACCCATGACATTCATTTGCTGATTACCGGCATGGATGTCACCGGCATTGCAGCATTCAAATAGATAGCTCAAGCCCCCCCCCTTGATAAGGCAGAAGATGGCGTTAACCAGTCATACGCTTTTCATAGGCCAGGCGTTTATCACCATCATCTAGATAAATGACTCCACAATAGGTGTACTTTAACTGCTTAAGCAAACCTTGCATGGCTAGATTGTCTTGATGCGTATCGATACGCATTGAATCTATATGGTTTTTTAAGAGTAGCTGTTCACACTGCTCAAAAATGAATTTTGCAACGCCTTTATTTCTGAATTTACTGGAAACAGCCATTCTGTGTATGACCCCATACGTTGCATTGGCTTTGGTTATCCAGCTCCCTTCAATAGTCATGTAAGTTGATTCCTTTCTTGTAGAGAACATTGCTGTTCCGATAAGGGTTGAATCGTTTGATGCGACGACAAAGCTTTCATTATTCAGTATGTCTCTATGCATAGCTGCTTCGTTTGGATAGCCATTTTGCCATTGATCAATGTGATGACTAGCTAAAAACCCTTGAGCCTCTTCAATGATTCTCATTATTGGAGCGAGCTCTCTTTTTTTTGCCTTTAAGAATCTCATCAATGAATGTTTAATGCTGAATAAATTTAAATAAAAAAGCCCCTTCTGAAGAAGAGGCCATGCTGAAAGGGTTGCTGACTTTGTTGATATCTCAGTAGAGGTAGCCTTCAAAAGGGAAGCGCTTGCCGTGGATGGCTCCTGCCATGCGGTACAATGACTCCCTCAGGCTGTCAAAGTTGTCCTTGGTCGTGGCAGAGATGAAGATGGAGTCATCATCCAGCTCGTTGTTCCATCGACCGATGACGTCTTCCAAAATGGGTGTGAAGCCCTCTTCGTTTGTTTTGCCTTTCCATAAATCCACTTTATTGAACACTGTCAAGGTGGGTTTGTTGTCCGCATTGATGTCGACCAACACCTTGTTCACGGCTGCCATGTGACCCTCATAACTCTCATGCGATACGTCCACCACATGAATAAGCATGTCGGCTTCACGCACCTCATCCAAGGTGGATTTGAAGGACTCAATCAGCTGCGTAGGTAGCTTGCGAATGAAGCCCACTGTGTCTGTCAGCAAAAATGGCAAATTGCCGATCACGATTTTTCTTACGGTGGTATCCAGGGTGGCAAACAGCTTGTCTTCTGCGAGTACATCTGTTTTACCCAATGAGTTCATCAAGGTAGATTTTCCAACGTTTGTGTAGCCAATCAAGGCCACGCGAACCAAGGCGCCGCGGTTGCCCCGCTGGCTTGCCATCTGCTTGTCAATCTTTGTCAGCTTTTTCTTGAGCAAGGTGATTTTCTGGGTAATGAGTCGCCTGTCCGTCTCAATCTGTGATTCACCAGGCCCCCGCATGCCAATGCCACCTTTTTGCCGTTCCAAGTGGGTCCACAATCGTGTGAGTCGAGGCAAGAGGTATTGGCATTGCGCCAGTTCAACCTGTGTGCGGGCATAGGAGGTCCGTGCGCGAGCTGCAAAGATGTCCAAGATGAGGTTGGTCCGATCCAAGATTTTGATGTCCAACACTTTTTCAATGTTCTTCATCTGCGATGGCGTCAGCTCATCGTCAAAGATGGCGAGATCAATGTCGTGCTCATCAATGAAATCTTTGATTTCCTGGATCTTTCCACTTCCAAGGAAAGTGGAACTGTCAGGTCGTTCAAGCTTCTGCGTGAAGACCCCTTTCGTCTCTGCCCCTGCGGTGTAGGCCAGAAATTCCAGTTCCTCCAAGTACTCTTTGGATTCGGCGTCATCTTGCTTCTGGGTGACAACCCCGATCAAGATGCAGGTTTCCTGCTTGACATCCCAAGTGGTAATTTTTTCTATCATCTATGCTTAGAACAACTTGTCCCATGGTGTGACAGCCAACATCAAAGCAAGCCCAAGACCCATGTAGCGGATCAATGCTTTGCGTTTGTTGTTGTCGCCTTCTGCGCGTTTGAACTTCATGCGGCCTAGTGTGAATAATAGAACGGATAGGATCATGGTGCTTGGGTGCTCGATGACAAGGCGGCGAAGATCAGCATCCTTCATGATGTCAGACATGCTGTTGGCAGCCGTTGCGTCGCCATAGGTTTTCACTAAAAGAATCAGACCAAACAATAATTGCAGATGGGCAAGGATCATGGTGATCAAACTGAGCTTGTTTTCAGCGGCGCCAATGCTTTGGTTATTCATGCGAGCATAAATGGCATAAGCAACCGTCGAAATGGCGGTCAGCAATAAGAGGTATGCGATGTAGTGGTGGCTGTGGGTGATTCCTGTAAACACAATGGATAGATTTAGATGACAAAGGTAAAACGTATGTAAGATAGGGCCCTAAAAAACTTAACCGACCTTTGCGTCAGCATAAATGCAAGTATTGACCCATGAGCAAGCGACAATCACCGATTAGAAAACGGGACATTCGAGACTACCACGAAGGCAAGCGCCCGGGTAAAATAGAGGTCCTTCCGACCAAGCCATCCAACTCACAGCGCGACTTAAGTATCGCCTATTCGCCTGGTGTGGCAGAGCCCTGCCTTGACATCGCTGCCAAACCTGCAGATGCATACCGCTACACAGCAAAGGGCAATTTGGTGGCAGTGATATCTAATGGCACCGCAGTTTTAGGGCTGGGTGACATAGGTCCGCTGGCCTCGAAGCCTGTGATGGAAGGCAAGGCCGTATTGTTTAAAATCTTTGCAGACATTGATGTCTTTGACCTGGAGTTGGACACAACCGACCCTGACAAGTTCATCGAAACCGTCAAAATCTTGTCACCCACCTTTGGTGGCATCAACCTGGAGGATATTTCAGCCCCAGCCTGCTTTGAAATTGAGCAGCGCCTGCGTGATGAATTGGATATCCCGGTCATGCATGATGATCAACATGGCACAGCCATCATCACGGCAGCAGCTATGCTCAATGCCATTGAGATTCAAGGCAAGACCATTGATCAAGTGAAGGTGGTCTTCAATGGAGCGGGTGCTTCAGCCATTTCCTGTGCGGCATTGTATGTGTCCTTAGGCGTAAAGTCTGATAACCTGATCATGTGTGACTCCAAGGGGGTCATTCAAAAGGGCAGGGAAGGGCTCACCTTTGAAAAAAAGCAGTTTGCCCGTGACACCAATCACTCAACCCTTGAGGAAGCGATTGTTGACGCTGACATTTTTGTAGGCCTATCGCGAGGCGATGTGCTGAGTGGAGACATGGTCAGATCCATGGCTCCCAAGCCAATTGTATTCGCCCTAGCTAACCCTGATCCAGAAATACGGTACGATATTGCCATCGCGACAAGGGATGACTTGATCATGGCTACCGGCCGGTCAGACCACCCCAACCAAGTGAACAATGTGCTGGGATTTCCTTTTATTTTCCGTGGCGCACTGGACGTGAGAGCCACAAGCATCAATGAGGCAATGAAGCTAGCTGCTGTCCGCGCCATTGCTGACCTAGCAAAGGAGCCTGTGCCTGAGATTGTGAATTTGGCCTATGGCAGCCGCAACATGGCTTTTGGGCAAGAGTACATCATCCCTAAGCCCTTTGATCCCCGGTTGATTTCCACTGTGGCACCGGCAGTCGCAAAGGCAGCTATGGACTCTGGCGTGGCGCAGTCAGACATCTCTGATTGGGAAGCTTACAAGGAAAGTTTAAAGCAGCGATTGGGCCAGGATGATCGATTCATTCGCTTGATCATGCAAAAAGCCAAAACCAAACCACAGCGGGTGGTCTTCAATGAGGCAGAGAACTACAAGGTGCTCAAAGCTGCGCAAATTGTTCAAGATGAAGGCATTGGTATCCCAATTCTGCTTGGCGATGCAGAGAAGATCAAGGCCATTGACGAAGAGTACGGACTTGGCCTAGAGGATGTCACCATCATTGACCCTAGCTCCTTTCATGTCCCCAATATTGCTGCCTACGCAGATACCTATTACCAGGACAGACAGCGCCATGGCATTGGATTCAACGAGGCGCGTCGCTTGATGCGTAACCGAAATTTTTATGGCCCCATGATGGTCAAAATGGGCGATGCAGATGCCTATGTGACTGGATCGATGGTGAAGTATGCCCGGGCCGTGAAGCCGGTACTGGAGATGCTGGGCCCCAAGGAGCGCGGTCGTGCCGTGGCCGGCGTCTATGTCATGCTCACCAAGAAAGGTCCTAAATTCTTTGCAGACACTGCCATCAATCAGGATCCAACGGCTGAACGCGTTGCTGAGATTGCTGTGCAGGCAGCGGAATTGGTCAAGCGTATGAACATTGAGCCAAGCATTGCTTTGCTGAGTTATTCCAACTTTGGATCCTCCGATGGCAAGACGCCAAAGAAGATGCGAGATGCACTTCACATCTTGCATGAGAACCACCCTGACTTGACAGTGGATGGTGAGATGCAGGCCAATTTTGCAGTCGATAAAGATCAATTGAAAGAACAGTTTCCCTTCTCAGATTTGGTTGGCAGCCCTCCCAATATTTTCATCTTTCCTGGTCTGTCATCCGCTAACATTGGCTACAAGCTGTTGCAGTCCATGGCGGGCATGGAAGCCGTTGGCCCCTTGTTGATTGGCTTAGATTACCCGGCACATGTTTTGCAGTTGGGTGCAGATGTAAGAGAAATTGTGAACACAACAGCCATGGCTGTTGTGGACGCACAATCCAGAGAGACCAGATGAAACAGCCATTGATTATTGCCACCTTGTTTGCCCTGATGTCCATGACGTCACAGGCTCAATGGCTAGAGGATATTGAGCAGGACCATGCTGTGGGCTACGGTTATGCCGTAGGCATTCCTTATAACATATCGGGAAGCCCCTTTGCTTCTCAGGAATTGGCCTACCACGGCAGGTACTACCTCCCGGTTAGTGAGGATTTTTCATGGGGCATTGGCACACCGGTATCAGTTGGCACACCGGGACCAGCTGGCCTGAGCCTATCCTACGCATTGGCTCTTGAGTTTCATGCAGGCATGGGAGCTACAATGGAATCAAAGAAGTCGTTTGGTGTTTTTGCTTCTGTCGGTTTTGGGTCCTTTGACATGCTGTATCTCACCGATGATGGCATCAGTATCCGATTGGATCGATCCACGTATTATGGCCCCTATTTAGGCACAGGTGTTCGCCTGTATTACAGGGGTCAGCCTGTGGGATTGAGTCTCAATACTTGGCGCAACATGAATACGGTCCTTGGTAAAGTCCAAGTGATTTCCCTGCGCCTTTTGTACGGTTTGTAAGCTGCCTTAGCTGATCATGCCTTTGAGCATGGCGGCAACTTGCTTATTGTCTGCCTTCCCTGAAAGGGCTTTGCTGGCGGCACCCATCACGCGACCAAAGTCTTGAGGGCCTGCGGGCTGAATCTGGTCGACAATGACTTGAAGGGCTGCTTTGAGTGCGTCCCCTTCCATCATTTCAGGTAAGTAGGTCATGATGACTGCCAGCTGTGCCTCTTCGGGCTCTGCTAAATCTAGCCTGCCTTGCTCCCGGAATATCTCAGCGGCTTCCGTGCGTTGCTTTTTCAAACGCTGCAGCACCGCAAGTTCTTTTTTCTCGTCCAATCCGCCTCCGGAGTTTGAGGTTTTCTCCATGGTCAGTGCCGTCTTGATACCGCGAATGGTATCTCTGGCTAAGGTGTCTTTTGCACGCATGGCAGTTTTCAAATCATCGGAGAGGCGAGTTTCTAGGCTTTCAGTCGACATTGTCGTGCAGGAATGAGTTATGGGAACGGAATTCGATGTCATCACCGTCTGAGCTCAAGCCGACGTTCCCAGTGGCATTTCGCTGTGAGTAAGTGGTGTGGGTGTTCACGGATAGGCCTTGTCGTTCAAAGGCTGGCTCGTCGTCATCGCCTAAGGCCATGCGCTCACTGTTTTTGTGAAACTTGTGCGTGAAATTGGCGAGGTAGGCCTTGCGCTGCTTTTGCATCTCTTGAATGGACGTGCTATGTGGCGCATCTATACCCAAGGCAGATGACGAGGAAGGACGCTCAGCCATAACTGTCAAGGTCAATGCCTCCTCCTTGCCATGGATGGTTTGCTCAATGTCGCTGACAGCCGCTTGCTCATTGACCAAAGCTTCTTCCGGCTCAACCTCAAGGACTTCCTCTACAGCTTCAATTGGCACATCAGCTGCATCATCCATTGATTGGACAGGCTCTTCAGCTTCAGTCAACGCGACTTCTTCCACCGTGGCCTCCAGTGGCGCATCCATAGGGATGTCCTTCAGGTGTTGTTCCATGATTTTGAGGTCTTCCAGGTTGAAGGTGGGCTTTTCAGCATCGATCGCCTGCTCACTGATGTCATCCACATTGGATGTCACATGATCGATCATGTCTTCAAGATCCCACTGTGAACTTGACGCATCTCCCATTTCCACTGCTTCACTTGACGCATCAATCTCATCAGTTGAATCAATGGTTGAATCGTCAATTGTCAGCAAATCGTCATTTGTTATTGCCTCCTCGTTGGTGATAGAATCTATTTTCTCGCTTGCTGGCTCTGCATCAAAGGAAAGCAGGTCTTCATCAAGGTCGATTGATAAAAGAGGCGCTTCCAAGTCATCCATTGCGATGTCAATGGGTAGGTCAATGGGCAGGTCGATGGCTAGTGTTGACGCCTGACTTGCTGCAAGGTCCTCATCGTCCATGGAGATTTCAGATAGCACAAACCCTCTGTCATCCTCCATTGAGATATCGATTGATGGGCTGTCCACATGAGCTGTTTCACTTGCCGTTATGTCGTTTGCCGCCTCCGGGATTGCATCGACGACTTCAGGTGAACTGATGGCGACGGGCTCCTCATCCAAGCTGTGGACAACTTGGCTGTCGATGTTGCCTTTCACGGCATCAATGGGCTTTTCGCTGGCATCCAATTGCTGCTGAAACAGGGCTTTCCCGGCTTCCTTAGGGCTGTCGGGCAAGGGCTGATCTGAGATAGAAAACAAGTCAAATTGCGTCGAGGCAGTTTCATCCTCTGGCGCTTTAATCTCCGTCACTTCAGGGACTTTGAGCTCGTCCAAATGCCGGACAATGCGCTCTGGCTCAGCAGGTCGGATATCTCCGACGGGGTTGTTTGCGCTGAATCCGGTGGCAATGATGGTGACTTGAACACCATCATCGAGGCTGGTGTCTTCACCCATTCCCATGATGATGTCCACTTGATTGCCAGCTTGGCTTTGGATGTAATCATTGATTTCTCCAATCTCATCAAAGGTGATCTCATGCTCATTGGTCCCGGAAACAATCAGAAGCAAGACATGCTTTGCGCCTAGAATGTGGTTGTCATTAAGCAGAGGTGAGTCCAGGGCTTCTTGCACAGCTTGCTGCGCCCGGTTTTCGCCTCTAGCTACTGCAGATCCCATGATGGCAGTACCTGAATCCTCCAACACCTTGCGGGCATCATTCAGGTCAATGTTCATGTTGTAGTGGTTGGTGATCACCTCAGCAATGCCTTTTGCTGCAGTGGCCAGCACCCCGTCTGCCTTGCTAAACCCAGATTTGTAGCCCAGGTTGCCATAAATCTCTCTCAGCTTGTCATTGTTGATGACAATCAATGAGTCCACTTGCTTTTTCAAGGACTCAATGCCAGTCTCAGCCTGCTTGAGGCGAAGGTTGCCCTCAAAGCCAAATGGCGCCGTGACAATGCCAACAGTTAAGATGCCCATCTCTTTAGCAGCTTGTGCGATGATGGGTGCTGCGCCTGTGCCTGTTCCACCACCCATGCCTGCCGTGATGAAAACCATCTTGGTGTTGCTCTCCAGCATGTGCTGTATGACCTCGTAGCTTTCCAGTGCAGCGCGTTCACCCACTTCAGGGTTTGCGCCGGCACCAAGGCCTTCCGTAAGGCTTGCACCCAGTTGAATTTTGTTTTCAACGGGGCTGTGACTGAGTGCCTGAGCGTCGGTGTTGCAAACGATGAAGTCTACCCCATGAATGCCTTGGCGTTTCATGTGGTTCACTGCATTGCTGCCGCCACCACCCACGCCAATCACCTTGATGATGGATGATCGGCTCTTAGGCATATCAAATGTTAAGTCGTCCATGTGTGTTCTACTGTTGGGTTCCGTGGTCGATTAATCTTCTAAAATGGAATCGGTGAATTTCTCCACCCATTTGTCAAAAAAGCTCCGCTTTTTGACTTTGCGCTTTGCTACAGCATCCAGGGCTGCCTCATCCGTGAGATCGGGTTCCTCTCCTGTTTCCTTGCTGGATTCAGGGCTGTCAACGGCTTCAGTTAAGGGGTCAATGGCCATGGCTTCTTCAGTTGGGTTTTCCTGGCTCACGTCAATCAAATCGCTCAGATCATTAGCAACAGCCATTGCATCCATCGTGAATTCGTCATTGATGACTGCCATGTCGCCGTCACCACGACTGTGAATGCCCTGCATCAACAACCCAACTGCTGTCGAATAAATGGGAGAGTTCAAGTCTTGCTTAGCTTCCATGCCAGCAAGGTGCTCGTTGGGGAAGCCAATGCGCACATCCATGCCTGTGAGAAACTCCACCAAATGCTTGATGTGCTTAAGTTGACTGCCGCCACCAGTGATGACGACACCGGCAATCAATTTCTTGCTCGCTTGATCGTGGCCGTACTGTTTGATTTCCGTGTAGACAGCATTGATGATCTCTGTCACCCGGGCGTGAATGATGCGGCTCAGGTTCTTCAAGCTGATCTCCTTGGGGTCTCTGCCGTGAAGGCCAGGAATAGACACGATTTCGTTGTCCTTGTTTTCCCCAGGCCAGGCAGAACCAAACTTGATTTTCAACTGTTCAGCTTGCTTTTCAATGATGCTGCAACCCTCCTTGATGTCTTGGGTGATGATGTTGCCGCCATGGGGGATGACCGCAGTGTGTCGGATGATGCCATCCTTGAAAATGGCCACGTCTGTTGTGCCGCCGCCGATGTCAATCAAGACCACGCCAGCTTCCTTTTCCTCCTCGCTCAAGACAGCTTCTGCACTGGCTAAAGGTTCCAAGTTGACAGAGCCTAATTCAAGCCCGGAATTTTTTACACAGCGGGCAATGTTTCGGATGCTTGTCACTTGCCCAACAACGATATGGAAGGTGGCTTCCAAACGGCCACCAAACATGCCAACGGGTTCGTCAACGTCGCCCTGACCATCGACCTTGTACTCCTGAGGGAGCACATGGATGATTTCTTCACCGGGCATCATGACCAGCTTGTGCACGTTGTCCGTCAGGCGCAAGATATCCTCATGTTCAATGACCTTCTCAGGGTCTTCTCTAGTGATGTAATCGCTGTGCTGCAATGAGCGAATATGTTGACCTGCAATGCCTACGGCCACTGAGCCAATGGTCATGCCAGAAGCAGCTTCTGCGTGTTGAACTGCCTTGGTGATGGAAGCCATGGTCTGAACGATGTTCACCACCACGCCGCCTTTCACGCCGACACTGGGCGCCGTGCCTGTGCCTAGAATGTCCAGTTTGCCATGGGGTGTTTCCTTGCCAATGATGGCAACGATTTTGGTGGTTCCGATGTCTAGTCCAACGGCGATTTTAGCGTGCGTCATGATGAAGGGGATGGATTGAAGGTGTGAATGACTTGATTACTGTACCGGAGATCAACCCGGTTAAGGCTGTCCATTTGGCCCTGCTGAAGCAGGTAAGCGTAAAGCGCTTGCGCCTTGTGTGCCTTGTTGTGAAAATTGTCTGATTGTCCCCATTGGATGACATGGCCATGCCATTGCGGCATCACCTGAAGGCTTCCGTCGCTAGCAATGTTCACCTGAGCGAGCCCGCCAGGGAAGGCAGGGTGCGAAGCTGCTTGGTCAATCAAGGCGATGGCGCTCAGACAGCTTGCGCTGTCAGTGCG
The DNA here is from genome assembly GCA_002378565.1 of Flavobacteriales bacterium UBA3442. Taxonomy (GTDB): domain Bacteria; phylum Bacteroidota; class Bacteroidia; order Flavobacteriales; family Schleiferiaceae; genus TMED14. The sequence goes on from DFSH01000086.1 coordinate 16,616, forward strand.
TCCAGAAATCAGCGGCAAATCTAAACTGGCATGGGAAGACAGGGGAAATTTTCGACCATCTTGGTCGATGTAATGTCCGCTGTTTCCCTGCTGTACTCGGGCAAATGCTACGTTCTGTGTCATGTCAATGTGGAGTTCACCTTTCCAGGTTGAAAATACCGAGACATCCAAGGCCAGCGGGTGGGTCCTGAGTTGATCTTCCAACAATTGAATGTTGATTTCTTTCATTGGCACAGAGTCCCATCGGGGACGGAGGTTATCCAATATGACATTCAGGTCTTCTGTAAGTAGAAGTATTTGATTATCAGGCTGATGAATGCTGATTGTCAGGCCTGTGCATAGGCCATTTTCCCGCTGGTCCATGCTGAACCCTACACTCAGCCAGGTGACAGCTCCCACAGCGAGCCAGGTGAAAACAATGCTGATGATCTTGAACCACTTCATGAGAGTCTAGATTGAAGGTTGGCGATAACTCGAGGGACCTGGCGATCAATGTCCCCAGCACCTGCGGTTACCATGATGGCCTTGTCATGGCTGGCTAGCCATGCGGCAGCAGTTGCTTCTGTTTGGAGGCTAGCATCCAATGCCTTGCATATGACCTCGCTGCGGACGCCTTCAATGGGCAGTTCCCTGGCAGGGTAGATAGGTAACAATGCCAGGTGCTCAATGGATGAAAGCACCTCAATGAAATCCTGCATGAAGTCTTGCGTGCGGCTGTATAAATGGGGCTGAAAAAGCATAGCAATCTCGCGACCTGGGTGCAGTTCACGCAGTGAGGTGATTAGCTGTCTTAGCTCTGTGGGGTGGTGGGCGTAGTCATCCAGGTAAACGACGTCTTCCTGGTTAATGTGCACATCAAAGCGACGCTTAACGCCGGTGAAACTGCTGATGCCTTGAGCAATGGTTTCAATGCCCATGCCTACGTTCTGTGCCAAGCAGGCAGCCGCAACAGCATTGTCTACATTGTGTCTTCCAGGCATGCCTGCCGTGACGCCTTGGTATTGCTGATTGCCTAAGATCAAATCAAAAACTTGTCGCCCGTTGGCAATGCGAAGATGCTCTGCGCGATAGGTGTCGCTGGGTTTGCCATAGCCCTTCCCGCCCAAGCCCAGCACTTCAGGTCCAGTGAACAATGCGCCTTGCACTTTGCTGGCAAAGGCCTCAAAGCCTGCCTGCATGCCTTGTTCGTTGCCGTAGATGTCTAAATGGTCTGCATCGTTGCTTGTGACCACTGCGGCAGTGGGCTTAAGGTGCAAAAAGCTTCGATCAAACTCATCCGCTTCAACCACCATCAGGTCACTGTCTGCAATCACCGCATTGCTTTGGAAATTGTTAGCAATGCCACCCAAGAAGGCTTGAACAGGCATGCCGCCTTGATGCAAAATCCATGCAAGCATGGCCGATGTGGTGGTTTTCCCATGGCTACCGGCCACTGCCAGACAAGTGCCTTGATTGGCGATGAGGGCTAGCATCTCAGCGCGTTTGATGACTTGGTGATTGCCCTTAATAGCCGCTGCCAGTTGAGGATGGTTTGAGGGGATGGCTGGTGTGTAGACCACCAAGGCTGCATCGGGAATACCCCATGCGTCCAATTGATCATTCAAACGAATGCTGGCCCCTTTGTCAGACAAATCCTTGGTGATGGCACTTGATCGGAGGTCATAGCCTGAAACAGTCATGCCTTGCGACAGCGCCCATTGCGCCAGGGATGACATACCAATACCGCCAATGCCAATGAAATCAATGTGGGTCCAATTTGTCATGACAGCAAGCCTTCCAATTGTTGAACAATGGAGTTGGAGGCATGGGGTTTTGCCAAGCGCAATGCAGCAGAACGGAGGCCGTCCAAAGCTGCTGAATTCGCCAGCAATTCCATGACCATGTTGCCTAGGCCATCCACGTCATTCTCTGGCAGCAACAAGGCAGCACCTTGCTCTGATAAGCTTCTTGCATTGTGGCTCTGGTGATCCTCCGCCACATTGGGGGAAGGGATCAAGATGGCGGCGGCGGCCACAGCAGCCAACTCGCTCAAGGTACCAGCTCCGGCACGTGAGATGATGACGTCAGCGGCGCGGTAGGCGGTAGGCATGTCCTTAAGGAAGGCCTTGAGTTGACGACCTGATTGCTGTGGCAGTCGCTGACTGAGATCTTCATGGTAAAACTTGCCGCACTGCCACAGGATTTGATGACCAGCGGCCAGCCAAAGGGATTCAGAGGCTTCAACCGCTTGGTTGATGGCGCGAGCCCCTTGGCTGCCGCCAAGAACCAGCACCAAAGCTTTGTCAGGATCCAATCCCATGGTGGTTTTAGCCTCAGATCGCATAGCTGGTGTGCAAGGTTGATCGGCCATGGCTGCGATGGCGGGACGGATGGGGTTGCCACTGAAGTGAATGCGTTCTGACGGAAAAACCTTCTCCATGCCGGGGTAGGCCACACAAATCGACTGTGCCTTGGCAGCAAGCATGCGGTTGGTCTTGCCAGCAAAGCTGTTTTGCTCCTGAATCAGGGTGGGAATGCCCATCAGTTGCGCCACTTTGAGAGTTGGGCCTGAAACATAGCCCCCAGTCCCAACCACCGCATGGGGCTTGAAGGAACGGATGATTTGCCACACAGACCACAGGCTCTTGACCAGCTTGAAGGGCAGACTCAGGTTTTTGTGCATGGCCTTGCGTTGAAATCCAGCAATGGGGATGCCAGTGATGGGGTAGCCTGCGTCGGGGACCATGTGCATTTCCATGCGGCCTAAAGCCCCCACAAAGGCAATTTCAGCCTTGGGGTGGCGTTGCGCAATGGCATGAGCAATGCTGATGGCCGGGTAGATGTGCCCGCCGGTGCCACCACCTGAAATCAAGATGCGAAGGGACTCAGTCATGATTTCCAAATGCTTCAAGTGCGTCCAAATCGTTTGCCATGGCTTCATCTATGTCTTTATCAGCAGTCAAGCCCTCACCATGTCCGCGGCTGACAGCAAGGATCACGCCGACAGCCATGCAAGTCATCCAAATAGAGGACCCGCCTGCGCTCACAAGAGGAAGTGTTTGCCCTGTTACCGGAAAAAGCCCCACAGCCACAGCCATGTTCACCATGGCTTGGAAGGCAATGGAAAAACTCAACCCCATGACCACCAATCGGCCAAATGCATCCTTAGCCCGGGTGGCTACCCGCACGGAGGCGAGCATGAACCAGACATACATCATGACCACAATGCCGCCACCGATCATGCCAAACTCCTCCACAATCAGGGCGTAGATGAAGTCAGAATCCCTCTGCGGCAGAAAATGCTTGTGCAAACCCCTTCCAGGGCCCATGCCTGTTAGGCCACCTTCAGCGATGGCTGTTTGTGCCATGTTTTTTTGGTAGTTGCCTCCATCATCCCCGCCACCAAAGGTTTCAATGCGACTGACCCAGGTGTCTACCCTGTTAGGGAAAGCGTCTGGGAAGGCCTTTGCTGCTAAGAGAAACAAGGCGAAAACCAGGAGGGCAATGCCTACCATTTTAGCACTTTCCTTCAAGGGGAATCCCCCCAGGGTCATCAAGACCAAAGCGTTGAAAAAGATCAACGCGGTGGTGGATAGGTTGGCTGGAAGAACCAAGGCGCACACCACAATGATGGCCCAATAGAATCGCTTGAATAGGGTTTTGAATGACCAATCACCGTTGTGCTTAGCCAGGCGGGTGGCCAGAAAAATAAGCAAGGATACATTGGCCAATGCGGAGGGCTGGAAGGAGAAGCCAAAGAGGTAGATCCACCGG
>DFSH01000059.1 GCA_002378565.1 Flavobacteriales bacterium UBA3442
TGATGTCATCGCCATTTTTGCCAAATGGGAGATCCATTGCGAGCACATTGGCGTGGTCACGGAAGGACCCATGGTTCGCTTCCAGTGGAATGATCAACTGGTTTGTGAAATTCCTGCAGATTCATTGGTTCTTGGCGGTGGTGCCCCGGTCTATGACAGGGAGTACAGTGAGCCGGCGTATCACCAGCAATACAAGCAGTTTGACATCAATGATGTCAAGGAGCCAGAGGACCTTAAAGCCATTGCTTACCAAATGGTTGCCTTGCCAAACATTGCGTCCAAACGATGGGTGTATGAGCAATACGATTCCATGGTTGGTACTGTCAATCGTTCAACCAATGGGGTTTCTGATGCCTCAGTGATCAACATCAAGGGGTCCAACCGAGCCCTTGCCATGACCGTCGATTGCAACAGCCGTTATGTGCATGCTGACCCTGAAGTGGGCACCATGATTGCGGTGAGTGAGTGTGCCAGAAACATCACCTGTTCAGGTGGCACGCCTTCTGCCATCACCAACTGTTTGAACTTTGGCAACCCCTACAACCCTGAGGTGTACTGGCAGTTTGTTGGCGCCATCAAAGGCATGAGTAAGGCTTGCCTGGCATTCAATACGCCTGTGACTGGTGGCAATGTGAGTTTTTACAATCAGACGGAAGTAGATGACAAGGTTGAGCCTGTGTTCCCGACACCCACCATTGCCATGATTGGTCTTATTGAAGATGTGAAGCATGTGACGACTTTGGGTTTCAAGGAGAAGGGCCATTTGATCTACATGCTTGGAACCAGCAGGGATGATATCAGTTCAAGCCAATACCTGGTTAAGCTTCATGGCGTGGAAGCGTCCCCAGCACCCTTTTTCAATCTCGACGAGGAAAAGGCTTTGCAGTCTCAATTGAACATGCTCATCAGGAAGGATGTCATTCAATCGGCACATGATGTCACGGAAGGTGGTTTGTTCATCACCCTGTTGGAGTCTGCCATGGACAATGACCTTGGGTTTGATATGACCACCGCCAGTGAGTTCCGCGAGGATGCTTACCTTTTTGGTGAAGCACAATCCAGAATTGTTGTCACCGTGTCAGAGGATGACGATGACGATTTCATCGATCTAATGATGATGAATGGCTTCCCCTTTGACTTGCTAGGTCATGTCACCAAAGGGGATATTCGTATCGATGAGAAATCATGGGGAGATGTGTCGGATTTCAAGGACATTTATGACAATGCCCTGGCGAAGCACCTTGATGTAGCTTGAACAGCAGCTTCCATCCTACTTCTGTCCCTACGTTTGTTTTAGGTGCTGACTTATAGAATGTTACACCATATATCTGAGTGGCGCAGGCTAAGACAAGACGCCTACAGCTAATTCAGCCCAGATAGATAAAAACACAAAAATCAAAACAGCAATAATTGCTACTTGATTGCGCTTTTTCGTAAACAGTCTTAAAACAACTTCAATAGCAAACGCGGCAACAAGCAATAGCAATCCAGCAATGATAAAGTCAGACCCTGTCCAATCGACCTGGTTAGAAAATGGCATTGCTATCAATGGGATTATTAGGAGCATGAGAGAGGAGAAAAGTATCCTCATGAATCTCATGTGATTCCTCAATTGAATAGGTTTAAAGCTGATTAAATATTGACCAATGAATCATCAGGTTGTCACTGCCTGATGTTGGCATCACATTGACTCAGAATGGCATCTGTGATGCGCTTCATCATGCCATCAACCTGCTTGTCTTTCATGGTCTTATTGACATCTTGAAAAGTCATTCGGATGCCATAAGACAATTTGCCTTTTGGAAGGTTTTCTCCTTGGTACACATCAAACAGATCGGTTGCGGTCAGCTGCGTGATTGATGTGCTATTCACAGCCTGTTGAATGTCACCAAATGACAGAGTGTCATCGACCACCAAGGCGAGGTCTCGTGTCAGGCTAGGGTGCTTGGGAACCGCCTGATAGGTGGGTTTTTGCTTCACTGCCAATGCCTGAATTGCGTCCCAATGACAAATGGCTACAACCACTTCTTGGTCGACATCTGCAGCCTGCATGGCATGGGGTGAAGCCCACCCGAGCTCAACCAAGGTTTGTCCTTTGCTTACATAGGTGATGCCATGAGACAGCAACCCTTCAGAACCTGAGAGGCCTTGTTGCTTGTGCTCAATACCTACCCTGCTAAGCAGGCCTTCTGTCACACCTTTGAGGCTTGCAAAAGGTGAAGGCTGATTCGTCATGGACCAATGCGGTCCTGGGTGATTGCCACAAAGCCAAATAGCCAATTGATCAGCTTCTTTGTAGCCCTTGTCGCTTTGCTGGTAAATACGTCCCCATTCAAATAGGGGCACATGCTGCTGCCGTCGTTTGATGTTGTAGCTGATCGCTTCCAGTCCACCCATGATCATGTGTGGCCGCATGACGCCTAGGTCCTTGCTGAGTGGGTTCAGTACATGGACAACTTTCTCGCTGTCAATACCTGGGTGGTCATTGGTCCAAGAGACCTTGGTGAGTGAATTGGTGAGAATCTCATGAAATCCTCTACCAACAAGGAACTCAGAAGCTACATGCTGGATGCGTTCTGACGTAACCTTTGCTTCTTGTGTCATTTGTGCCCGCATGCTTTTCGGGAATGGAATGGCATTGAACCCATAAATCCGAAGGATTTCCTCAGCCACATCTGCCTCCCGTGTAACGTCCCATCGGTAGGCTGGAATGCTGATGGTCCATAAATGACCCTTGCTTTCAAGGACATCGATGTCCAAGCTCTGTAAAATGCCTTGAATGTCCTTGTGATCAATGTCATGACCTATCAAACGGTTGATGGCTTGAATGTCAATGGTTATTTGACGGGGGTCAAAGCGTTTGTCTGCGATGACCTTGCCAGATAAGCCGGCGATGCTGGCTTCAGGGCAGGAAGCCTTGATCAGGGTCCACGCCAATTGCAAGGCTTGAATTCCTTTGCTGGGGTCAACGCCTCGCTCATAGCGGAACGATGCATCAGTGGACAGACCATGTCTCTTCGCTGCTTTGCGGATAACCACAGGGTCAAACCAAGCAGACTCAATGACGATGGATGTGCTGGAATCCTTCACGCCGCTTTTGTCGCCGCCATAGAGTCCAGCTAAAGCCAGTGCCTGTTTACTGTTGGCAATGACAAGGTCTTCTTGATGGAGCTTTCGCTCAATGCCGTCAAGGGTGGTTAGCACCTCTTGTTGTTTTGCTCGTCGAACCACAAGTTGTCCATCCATGGCTTGTGTGTCAAAAGCATGCAAGGGGTGACCCAATGTATGCATGCTGTAATTCGTTGCATCAACCAAGATATTCATTGACTTGATGCCTATGGCTTGCAATCGGCGTTGAAGCCACTCTGGCGAGGCAATATTTGTCACGCCATCAATCTGGAGCGCGTAATACCTCGGGCATGCAACCTCATCATCCAGCAAAACATCCATGTGCTTGCCAAGGGGTCCAATGTCTAAAAGGTCCAATGTTTTGACCTCATGCTGCCTGTTGCGATGCTTGAGCGATGCAGCAAGATCTCTGGCCACGCCCTCATGGCCCATGGCATCCATCCTGTTTGGCGTGAGGCCAATATTGAAAACCACGTCATCAGGAAGGTTGAGATGTTCTGCAAGACCCTGTCCAACCTTGGCGTCTTGATTGAGCACCATGATGCCATCATCCGCTTGACCCAGGCCTAATTCATCTGCACCACAGAGCATACCCATCGATGGTTCTCCGCGGATTTTGCCTTTTTTGATGGTCATGCCATCCTCAGACCCATCGGGGAATATTGTGCATCCAATGGTGGCCAGTGCCACCTTCTGGCCTACGGCTACATTGGGTGCGCCACAGACAATGGCAAGGGAATCATCCGATCCTGCATTCACCGTCACGCATCGCAAGCGATCTGCGTTGGGGTGTTGATCGACTGTCAAGACTTCAGCAATGACCACTCCGCGCAATCCGCCTTTGATGGCATCAACCACATGGCTGTTCTCTACCTCCAGACCGGTGTCGGTCAACAGATCAGATATCTCGTTGTCAGGAATGTCGGTGGCTATGAAGTCGCTGAGCCAGTCGCGTGAAATGAGCATGTCACAAATTTAATGAAATGAGCCGTCACTCAACCTATGCGTAGACACCAAAAAGCAAGGCGGCATAGATCGCAAAACGGAGGTACCTCACCAGGGCAACTTTAAGAAACCAACGCCACTTAAATCCCACGGCACCAGCAAGGGTGCAAACTGGTGGGAAAGGCAATGGCGTAAGTGCTGCCAGAAAAATCAACAGACCGCCAAATCGGCGAAGTTGATCCTTTTGCTTGGCCATTCGGTGATCAATCCAACGGTGAATTCGAGGGAATCGATGCAGGTGATAACCGATCAAATAGCTGACAACCCCACCCAAATACGATGCGGTAGCAAGTGAGAAAAGCGTTAGCCAGGGGTAGGGTGTTGATTTGGCCCAAATAATGAAGAGTTCTGGAGATATGACGCCAGTGATGACTTCTGAAAGGAATTGAAAGACAATGACAACGCCCCAGGAAAATTGTTCTGTAACGGATTCCGTCAAGGCACGAAAATCAAACACCCAAGTTTGAAGGGCGATGAAAAGCGCGATAAAAAGGGCAATCCCTATGCCTAATTTCTTCAAACCTTCAAGCAAAAACTGATAGCCACCCGTGATTTGGTAAAATCGATGCGTGAGTTCAATCGACTTCCAGAAGGGTCGAAACTTGGGGGGGTGAAATTGGGGTTTCATGGCGGTGGTAAAGGTGCGTCAAAAAACGTGCCTTAAGCGATGTCTCCCCATCCAATTCTGCCTTTTGCATAGGCTGTAAACACTTGCCTTAGCCCGGCATGCTCTGCTGCTTCGAGTCGTGGGTCTTGATCCATGATGTCACGGGCAACCTGACGGGCCCAGGTAAACAAGGGTTGATCTTCGCCCACCTTTGCCAATCGGTAATCCAGACTACCGCTCTGGCGTGTGCCCATTACCTCACCGGGCCCTCGCAATTTGAGATCGACATCTGCAATGACAAATCCATCATGGCTGCTGCACATGGTTTCAATGCGAACTTTCGCATGGTCACTCAATGCCTTTCCTGTCATCAATATGCAATAAGATTGGGCCGACCCTCGACCCACTCTGCCGCGCAGTTGGTGGAGTTGAGACAGGCCAAATTTCTCTGCATTTTCAATCACCATCACGCTGGCATTGGGCACATCAACACCCACTTCAATCACCGTTGTGGCAACCATGATATGGGT
>DFSH01000031.1:0-11407 GCA_002378565.1 Flavobacteriales bacterium UBA3442
GTTATTTGCGGATCAGGTAATGGAATCAATATGAGCGCCAATAAACACGCCTTAATTCGCAGTGCTTTATGTTGGGAACCGGAAATAGCAAGCTTAGCTGTAAGGCACAATAACGCCAATGTATTAGCCTTACCGGCAAGGTTTATTTCTGAATCAAAAGCACTAGAGTGTTTGCATGCGTTTATCTCTAGTGAATTCGAAGGGGGTCGTCATGAACGGCGTGTCGGTAAAATCAACCCATGCTAGGTTTATTTTTTTATATAAAAAACCAAATACAACCATCATGACCGTAACCCTGGATGATTCCACCATTGATTCTGCCCTACTTAAAGGTGTTGACACCCGTGATTTAAATCAATGGTTGACAGCGTCAATTAAGGATCAAGGTTACATTTTACACGATATAGCTATTCAATTGGTTGGAGACGAACAACTACTTAAGGCTAACCAAGCCTTTCTTTCTCACGACACTTACACGGACGTCATCACATTCGACCGTTCTCGTGAGCATCGTATTCTTGGAGATATAATGATAAGCATAGATCGTGTGGTGGCTAATGCGAATGAACTAAAAATTAGTGTAGATAAAGAACTGCACCGCATGGTAATTCATGGGGCGCTACACCTCTGTGGTTATGTTGACACCACCCAAGCAGAGCGATCCCATATGCATGATTTAGAGAATAACTACCTTTCACAACATCCTAATTATTCCACGTGGAACATTGATAGCGAGAAAGATGAATAATTACGATGTCATTGTCATTGGTGGTGGGCACGCGGGCTGTGAGGCAGCTGCCGCTGCTGCACGAATGGGCAGTAAAACACTGCTGGTTACGATGAACCTTCAAACGATTGGTCAAATGAGTTGCAACCCAGCAATGGGTGGCGTGGCTAAGGGACAAATTGTCCGAGAAATTGATGCTTTGGGTGGTTTTTCTGGAAAAATTTCCGACCGAACAGCCATACAGTTTCGCATGTTAAACCGAAGCAAGGGCGCTGCCATGTGGTCCCCCAGGGTTCAGAGCGACCGCATGCAATTTGCAACCATGTGGAGAGAAACACTGGAGTCCATTGATGCTTTGGATTTCATTCAAGGGACAGCGGTGAGCTTGCTGGTTGACAATGAAGCCATTAGCGGCGTCACTTTGTCTAATGGTCAAAACATGCGCGCCACGTCGGTGATACTAACCTCTGGCACTTTTTTGAATGGGGTTATTCATGTTGGTGAAAACCAGTATTCAGGCGGTCGCAGTGGAGAGGTTGCCGCGACAGGTATCACGGCGTCACTCATTGAATTAGGCTTTGCTGTTGGTCGAATGAAAACAGGCACCCCTCCGCGCATCGACGGCAGAAGTTTAGACTACACGAAGTTCACGGAACAACCAGGCGACGAGGATCCAAGGACCTTTGCTTTTCATGGAACAAGCAGGCTAACCAAACAGCGCTCCTGTTGGTTGTCCGCAACCAACGAAACCGCCCACGAAATAATGCGTGAAGCCTTTGATCGCTCTCCGTTATTCAATGGGGCCATTCAAAGCTCTGGCCCCCGGTACTGCCCTTCGGTTGAAGATAAAATCAACCGATTCACAGACAAGGCCTCCCATCAAATGTTCGTTGAGCCAGAAGGGTGGAGCACAGTAGAAATGTACATCAATGGATTCAGCACATCGTTGCCAGAGGAAACCCAACACCGCGCTTTGCGCAGCATCCCCGGCTTTGAGCAGGCCAAGTTTTTTAGACCCGGCTATGCTGTTGAATACGACTATTTCCCACCAACCCAGTTGAGTCACAGCCTGGAAACACACCTAGTTAAGGGTTTGTTTTTTGCGGGACAAATCAACGGCACAACGGGCTATGAGGAGGCCGCCTGCCAGGGGTTGATGGCTGGGATTAATGCCCACGCCAGATGCAAGAACCTAACACCCACCATCCTTGACCGAAGCCAGGCCTACATAGGTGTTCTGATTGATGATTTAATAACCAAAGGAACGGACGAGCCCTACCGCATGTTTACGTCCCGCGCTGAGTTCAGGCTCAACCTAAGGCAAGACAATGCAGATCAGCGCCTGACAGCTATTGGTCGGTCATTGGGCTTGATTGATGATGATCAATGGTCAGCTTTTGAACTAAAAATGTCGCGCATTGCGTCGGCGTCAACCTGGCTGAAGTCACAAAAGGTCACGACAGACTCAGTCAACACAATGCTTGTTTCTAAAGGATCCTCCCCGATCAAGCAACAAATGCCGGCCGCTGACCTGGCCGCCAGGCCCCAACTCTCCTTGCTGGACGTGATTGCCTGCTTGGACCCTGTTGACAAGGAGGACTTCAACCAAGAAGAGGTGTGGGAAGACATCGCAATCAACCTGAAATACGCAGGCTATATAACCAAAGAGCAAGAGCAGGTTGAGAAATTGAAACGGATGGAGTCCTTGAAAATACCTAAGCTTTTTGCTTACCAAGACATCAAAGCCCTTAGTCATGAGGCCCGCCAAAAACTCAGCAACCATCAGCCAGCCACCGTTGGGCACGCGTCACGAATTTCTGGGGTTTCTCCCGCAGACATTCAGGTCTTGCTTGTGCATTTGGGGCGTTAATGTTTCACGTGGAACACCATGAAGACGATCAACCACTGCCCTATTTGTTACAGCCAATCAACCAGCGATGATTTGTTGGTGAAAGACCACATGGTTAGTCAAGAGAGCTTTCATGTTGTGACGTGCTCAAGTTGCCAACTCCAACGGACCTCTCCTCGGCCTGAGTTAATTGCTGCTTATTACGAATCAGACGACTACTTGAGTCACTCATCAGACGCTGAGGGTTTGTTTGCTAAACTTTATGGCGCCCTGCGTTTGTGGGCAGCAAGCAAAAAAGTGAATTTCCTTGAAAAACAGATGGCCATTTCTGGACGCAGAGCCCGACTGATGGATGTTGGTTGTGGAATAGGTGTTTTTTTGGAGAAAGCAAAATCAAAGGAATTTGATGTTTTTGGCGTAGAATTGAGTGATTTAGCACGAAAACAGGCAGAAAAACGCCTAAATCAGCCAATTTTTACAAATTTAGATGATGTGGTTTTAGACCAAACACTGACAAGCCCTCTGGATGGGGTCAGCCTTTTCCACGTCCTTGAGCACCTCCCAGACCCCGCGGAAACCCTAAGAAAGTTACATGACATAACAACCGATGACGCCGTGATTGTTTTAGGCCTACCCAACCCAGAGTCTTGGGACGCCAAACACTATGGTTCACATTGGGCAGCTTGGGATGTGCCGATCCATTTCTGGCATTTCACCAAAGGAAACATCAAAGAGTTGGCCTCAAGGAATGGTTGGTCCCTTGACTCAATTCATCCCATGCCTTTGGATGCTTTTTATGTGAGCCTGCTTTCAGAACAATTCAAGGGACGCAAGGGGGTTCTCGCTTGGTTTTTTGCTGTTTGCGTTGGCGCCTACTCAAACCTTCGCGGCGGCAGGCAGAATGCAAGCAGCTTGCTTTATGTGCTTAGAAAGCCTTCATGATGCCTAAGGCCATGTCGTAGAGCACGACCTTAGCGTTGAGGTTGCGCCTGACGTCAGTTTGCGCGTCAGAGAGCTGCTGGTGCATCAGTAACATCCCCTCGGTGTTGAGCAGCTTCGTGAAGCCTTTGGCTTTGAATGAAATGTCAGGGAACCATTCAAACACAGGCCGAAAGCTTAAACCATGCTTGAGGCGACCCAATTGAGACAATAAACCACCAGACAGGCGCAAGAAGGCGGCCAACTCTTCCCGTGTCCACGCTGCCATGCTGTCGGACCAAGCGAGCAGCGCCACAGGGTCTTGTTTGTATGCAAAACGCATCAATTGCACAAAGGCAGCCACGGGTCGCGCAAGCCCCTCTCGGTTGCTTAGGTAGTCCAAAGCCAACCCAGGTGAGGCCATGCTTAGTTCTTCCAATAAGGCGGCCTGTTCGTGACTGATGTTTTGTGAATCAACCAACCATTGTGACAACTGCCTTGCCGGGGGAATGAAAACCTGCTGGCATCGACTAAGGATGGTTCCTAAAACCCTTTCAGGGTCGTGACTGATTAGGATGATTGTTACATGTGCCGAGGGCTCCTCAAAGGTCTTAAGAAGCTGATTGGCTGCGTGGTGATTCAGTCGCTCAGGCATCCAAAGGATGATAACCTTCCTTGACGACATCATGGGTTTGGTAGACAACCAAAGGGTCAGCGCGTGTGCCTCAGATGCAGGAATCAACAAGGATTTTTTGTCCGCAGACAAGTGTTGTTGCCAAGCGCTCATCAGTGGAAACTTATTGGCTTTTTTAAACTCCCTGAACAAGCCATGGGTCGAGGCGTCAATGCCGACATCCTTTTTTTTGCTTTGTGCGGTTAAGTGGGGGTAGCTCAAACGAAGATCTGGGTGGGTCAAGTTTTCTGCTTGAACACAATTGGCACAGCGATCACAGGCCCCCGAAGCCTCGCCGCACAGCAGGTGCTTTGTGTAAAGCAGGGCCGCCCCCCAAAGCAGCCCGCCCTCTTGACCGTGAAGGAGTTGTGTGCCAGGAACCCTGCCAGAGAAGGCTGAATCAACCCACTGTTTACTGGGTTCCGTGAATAATTCCAAGATGGATGCAGACATGAAGCTAAGGTAACAACCTACCTTTGAAGCAAGCAACCGCAAAGCCAATAAAAGCATGCCTCAACTTTCCGATTTAAGCCTAAACAATAGCAGGGTTCTATTGCGTGTGGATTTCAATGTGCCGCTGAATCAAGGTGGTCAAGTGGTTAATGATAAAAGAATACAGGCCTGCCTGCCCACAATCCATCACCTGATTAAGCAAGGCGCGTCCCTTGTGATCATGTCACACCTTGGGCGACCCAACGGCCAAGTGGTGAAGTCTTTGTCACTGAAACCCATTGCGGCACACCTTGCAAACCTTTTAGGTAGGAAGGTAAAGTTTTCCACCAGCTGTGTTGGTGATGCGGCTGAAGCAGAAGTTCAACAACTGCAACCTGGCGACGTGCTTTTGTTGGAAAACTTACGCTTCCACAAAGAAGAAACCGCCGGCGATCGAGGCTTCGCCAAGCAATTGGCAAAACTTGGCGATTGTTATGTGAATGATGCTTTTGGAACAGCACACCGTGCACACGCAAGCACGTCAGTGATTGCTGCAGAGTTCCCGGGCCAGGCGGCCTTTGGCCTGCTGATGGAAAAAGAAATAACCCAAGTTGACCACGTGATCAAGCACGCAAAGAGTCCCTCATTCGCCATTATTGGCGGAGCAAAGGTGTCGTCAAAAATTGACATCCTTGATCGGTTGATAGACCAGATTGATGGCATTCTTATTGGTGGAGGCATGAGTTTCACCTTCATCAAAGCTCTAGGTGGCAAGGTGGGCAACAGCCTTGTTGAGGATGATTATGTGGCCACGGCGCAGCGCATCCTGGATCGTGCTGAAAGCAAAGGTGTGCGTATTCACTTGCCTGCGGACGTGGTGGTTGGTGATGCTTTTGACAACGAAGCAAGTCGGCAGATTTGTCCCAGTGATAAAATCCCTGATGGATGGATGGGTTTGGATATCGGCCCTCAGGCAATCACAGATTTTTCCCAAGCGATTCAGGGCGCAGAAACCCTCTTATGGAACGGCCCCATGGGGGTGTTTGAAATGCCCAACTTCTCTCAAGGGACACGTTTGGTGGGTGAGGCGATTGCAACAGCAACAACATCAAGGGGCGCCTACTCCCTTGTGGGCGGTGGTGACTCTGTGGCTGCAGCAGCTAAATTCAACCTGACAGATCGCGTGAGCTATGTATCAACAGGTGGGGGGGCTATGCTGGAATACCTTGAAGGCAAAACCTTGCCGGGCATTCAGGCTGTTTGGGACGCCATGGACACAAACGACCACACCCACTGAGCCATCTGCTGAGGCAGGGCTAAATAGGGACTGCTTGAGACAGCATCAACATCCCACCAATCAATCAAGCCCGCCTCATGAAGGGACTGACCCGCCAACAAAAGAACACCAGACAAGAGCAGGCCCTTTGCAGCGCCACTGATTGCGCCAAGCAGGCGATTAATCCACCCTAACAGAATAAGCTTCAACAATTTTGTTAGAAGTTTAGCTAGGGCTGCTACCAAAACATAAGTCAAAAGCAGGACCACAAGGAACCCCGCATACTTTGCTGTTGATGGGTGCAGGTTGGTTTCTGACACAAGCCACTGGGCCAGTACATCAGCATAGGTCATGGCCACCAAGTAGCCTGTAATCAAGCCGGCAACACTCGCCCACTCAAGCATGAAGCCGCGCCACAAACCCCGCAAGGTCAGCGCGGCAACAATGGCCAGAAAAGAGATGTCAAAAACAGTCATCAGCAGCCAGCTCCCCCCGGCGTGTAGGGAAGGAGAACCACAGTGAGTTCAGCCACAGAGTCGCGGACCAATTTGAGGTAGCCACAGCCAAAAACCACAGGAGGGTTGCTGCCCTTTTCTGCCGTCACCTGCAACACCGCAGGTAGACCGTAGTTAAGCACGTCCTCATTGTCAATGCGAAAAACGCCATCAACACCCGTGAAGCCCTTAAAATCAGGCAAAGCATTGATCACGGGCGCCGTTGCGTGCACGGAAGCGTTTTGGATAGGGATACCTTCTTCGTTAACCACAGTGATGCGGAACTGGAAAGATTCAGGCTCAGGCTTGGTGCAAGCAAAAGCCACTATGGCGACAAGGGTAAATAAAGGGATCAAGCGTTTCATTGTGGGCATCCGTTATTAGGGTCTCCATAAGGGTGAATGACGATGGACATTTCAGCTTCTCCACCTTCTAGGACGTGAATGAAGCCACAACCTTTCCATCCACCTTTGCTTGCCTCCACATCAAGGTAGGCTTCGCCAGTGAATTTGAACCGGGCAGGAACCCATTCTGTTTTTGCACTGTCAGCCCAACGGCCAATGTAGCCATCAATGCCTGTTTTGCACCAGTAATAACCCTGGGTTGTTGGGTCGTTGAATAATGTGGTATCGCCTACACCACCAGGCACAAACACATGCACCCACGCGTTCTGAACAGGAATGCTGTCAACAGAGATGGCTTGTACATTGATTTCAGTGACTACCGGCCTATTGTCCTCACAAGCGAACGCCAAAGCGCTCACGCAAACAACAGCAAATACAGAGCGAAGAAAAGGAAACAAGTGGGTCATACGGGTTTGTGCCATAGTTTTACGCATTGAAGCGAAGAGCAAATATAACGGATTCCCACAGCAATGCTTGAAACAATTGAGCGACATAGGATAGCCATTGAGGCTTTTGAGGCAACCAGTGAGGAAGCGATTGAAAAATTCCGCATTGAGTACCTGAGCCGTAAAGGTGTTTTACATGAGCTTTTTGCCCAATTCAAAGGGGTTCCAGGCAATGAAAAGCGAGAAGTTGGTCAAGCGCTCAATCGGTTGAAACAGGCCGCGGAGTCTGTGATTGTTGGAAAAAAACCCACCACAACAGCTGCTGAAACCGCCCCAGAAGACACAACAAGGCCCGGCCATGATGCCAACCCAGGTAGCCATCACCCTATTTCTTTGGTCCGTAATGAGATTGTGAGCATCTTCAAACGCATGGGGTTTGCGGTAGCTCAAGGCCCTGAAATGGAAGATGATTGGCACAATTTTTCTGCGCTCAACTTCCCTCCAGAGCACCCAGCTAGAGACATGCAGGACACCTTTTTCTTGGCCAGAAGTCCGGATTGGGCATTGAGAACCCACACCTCCAGCGTGCAAGTTCGCAGCATGGAAACCCAAGAGCCACCCATTCGGGTCATTGCGCCAGGCCGAGTGTTCAGAAATGAAGCCATTTCTGCCCGTTCGCACTGCATATTCCATCAAATCGAAGGACTTTACGTTGACAAGGACGTTAGTTTTGCTGAAATGAAACAGACTTTGCTGTCATTTGCTACGGCATTTTTCGGTGACGAAACCAAAATCCGTCTGCGACCCAGCTACTTCCCGTTTACGGAGCCAAGTGCCGAAGTGGACATTTGGTGGGGCCTTGAAAATGAGGATGATCACCGAATGACCAAAGGCACAGGTTGGCTTGAAATCATGGGTTGCGGCATGGTTGACCCTGCTGTGTTAAGCGCCAGCGGCATTGACCCTAAGGTGTACAGTGGTTATGCTTTTGGGATGGGCATTGAGCGTGTAGCAATGCAGCGTTACCAAATTCCGGATATCCGGGCCTTCCATGAGAACGATTTGCGTTTTTTGAAGCAGTTCACCTCCGTGATCTAACACAAGGAACAGGCGCCAATAAACCCTGATAATACAGGCTACTTGACCTCGCTAACCCTTAAAGTGTTGGTGGTTCCGCGCGCTTCAATAGGCATGGAGGCAAGCTGAACAATGAAGTCCCCTTTGTCAACCAAACCGCCCACCTTCAGGGCTTGGGAGATTTCTTTAAAGGTTTCATCTGTGGACTGCATACCGTCATAGAAAAACCCCTTCAAGCCCCAGTGCAAGCTAAGTTTGTTGAGGATAGATCGCTTGGCAGTGAAAGCATAGATGGCAGCTTGCGGTCGGTGAGAGCTAACCAACTGTGCGGAGTAGCCAGAAAAAGTCATGGCGCAAATGGCGCGCGCGTCAATTTGGTCAGCCACACGAACCCCGTGATAACACAGAGTTTTGTTGACCAATCGCTCATCGTTGAGCTTGGGCTTTTTAGCCCCCTTGACCTTTTCAGAAATGCTTTCGGAGGACAGAATGATTTTTGCTATGGCTTGAACCACCTCCACGGGGTATTGACCAACAGACGTTTCCCCAGACAACATGACGGCATCCGCGCCATCCAAGACAGCGTTGGCCACATCATTCACCTCAGCCCGAGACGGCGTCAAGCTATCCATCATGGACTCCATCATTTGGGTGGCAACAATCACAGGCTTAGCGTGAAGAATAGATTTTTTAATGATCATTTTCTGAATCAAAGGCACTGACTCCATTGGCACCTCAACACCCAAGTCACCCCGAGCTACCATGACGGCATCTGTGGCAGCAATGATGGCATCAATGTCTGCAACCGCTTCAGGTTTTTCAATTTTTGAGACGATGCCAGCATGGGAATTGGCGGCTGTAATCAATTGACGAAGCTGCTCAATATCCTTGACTGATCGAACGAAACTGAGCCCAACCCAATCCACCTCAAGCTCAAGAGCCAGGGTCAAATCCACCAAATCTTTCTCTGTCAAGCACGGAAGAGAGACTCGGGTGTTTGGTAGGTTAACGCCCTTGTTGGAGCTCAATACACCCCCTTGAACCACTGTCGCGGTGACCAAATCTTTCTTGTTGGTTTTTACCACATCCAACAACAGCTTTCCGTCATCCAGCAGAACGCGCTCACCCACCTTGACGTCTTTTGGAAAGCGCTCATAGGTCATGAAAACCCGTTTCTTATTACCAACACAGGGCTTATTGCTGAAAACTAGCTGTTCACCTTTTGTGATAACAGTTCCCTCTTCCACCTCACCAACGCGCAACTTAGGCCCTTGCAAATCCGCAAGGATGGCGGCACTCATGCCTGTGCGATCCAGAGCGGCACGGATTAGCCCAACGGTTTTGCGATGATCACCATGACTGCCATGGGAGAAGTTGACGCGAAACACGTTCACGCCAGCCTGAAGCATGGATTCAAGGATGTCTTGCTTTGCGGAGGCGGGGCCAAGTGTGGCAACAATTTTTGCGCGTTTCATAAGACCAGGGGTTCTAGTATGAGTTGATGTCGGTCTCGGAGGGTCATCCAAGGGTAGTGGATGCATTGTAAAACCAAAGGAATAGCCTTGCAACGTTGAATCAAAGGTACAATCTCTGATTTAGTCAAGGGATCAGACAAAATCAGGACAGCTTGAGCTAAGGATTTTTTCTTAATCAAAGGGGTTTTTGGCACAGCGAAACCAACGGCATCAAAGAGGCCAACACCTTCGGGCTGATACCCCTTGTTCCATTGGCTGACCAAAGGGTGGTTGATGAGCAGGTGAATATCTGTGAAGTCATCCCGCCAAGCATACACCACGTGGTGCTGCTCGCGGTCCTTCAGGCGAACCACATGGTCTTGAGCCAGCCGAGACAGGCCCCAACCAAGGTGTTGATTCAAAGCATAAACCAAGGCAACGTCATCCAAGGCGCTGTGAACGCCAATGACATCACGAGGGCCGTTTTCTTTGAGGTCGTCTAGAACGAGAAGGTTTGTTCCCACGGCGGTGAATATTGAGTTCGTAGCAGGCCGCTTTAGAGGCTGCTTCTTCGGCAGTTTTTTTGGAAGGGCCAGATCCCTCAGACACTGCTTTATCGTCGATCAACAATTTGAAAACAAACCGCTTGCGATGCTGTGAGCCCTCTTCATCTTGCAGGACGAAATCAAAGCGTTTTTTGTTTTTCTGCACCCACTCAATCAGCAAGCTTTTGTAGCTAACTATTTCACGCTCAACGCTATTGATGTTGACGTGTTTCTCAATCATGTGTTTGAAAACAAAGGTTCTCGTAGCCTTCCAGCCACGATCCGCGTAGACAGCTCCCACAAGCGCCTCCAAGGTGTTGCCGGGCACAGACGTGTGACCACCGCGACCACCTCTGCGGCTGTTGCTCATCCATTTTGAGATGCCCATTTTTTCAGCGATGCGGTTGAGGGCCTTGCGGCTAACAACTTTGGACCGCATGCTTGTCAGGTAGCCTTCGTCGCCTTTGGGGTATTTGTCAAACAAGTACTCCGCCAACAACACGCCTAAGACGGCATCACCGAGGTACTCCAGGCGCTCATAGCTGAGGTTGGCTTGGTGCTGACTCTTGCTATTGCCTTTGCGACGAAAGGCGTTAAGGTAGACCCAGGGGTCCTTAGGTGTGACGCCAGTCATGGACTTGACAGCAGAGAGGAGTTTCCGGTGCTCTTTTGGTACCGGAGACGGAAATAAAAAGGAAAATAATGACATATCAGGGTTTGAACTTCCTGAACACAACCGACGCGTTGTGCCCACCAAACCCGAAGGTGTTAGAAAGGGCCGCACGGACAGTTCTGGCTTGAGGCTTGTGGAATGTCAGGTTCAAGCCTGCATCCAGCTCGGGGTCGTCTGTGAAATGGTTAATGGTTGGCGGAACGATGTCGTGGTAGCAAGACAAAACAGCAACCAAAGCCTCAGCGGCACCAGCGGCACCCAACAAATGACCCGTCATAGACTTGGTCGAGCTGATGTTGAGTTTGTAGGCGTGGTCACCAAAGACTTTTTTGACGGCAGTTATCTCAGCCAGGTCGCCAAGCGGCGTAGAGGTTCCGTGAACATTGATGTAATCGACGTCCTCAGGTGACATGCCGGCGTCTTCGAGGGCATTCTTCATGCCATTGATCGCACCTAAGCCCTCAGGGTGTGGCGCTGTGATGTGATGTGCGTCGGCAGA
>DFSH01000031.1:11709-40338 GCA_002378565.1 Flavobacteriales bacterium UBA3442
CCAAGAACAAACCCCTCACGGTCTTTGTCAAAAGGGCGGGACGCTGTTTGTGGATCGTCATTGCGTGTTGACAAAGCTTGCATGGCGTTGAATCCACCGATGCCACCCTCAGTGACAGCAGCTTCAGACCCTCCACAAACGATGACATCAGCCTTACCCAGACGCAGCCACATCAACGAATCGACGAGGGCATTAGCAGAGGAGGCACAGGCAGAAACCGTGGTGTAGTTGGGTCCGCGAAATCCATATTTCATGGAGACATGACCGCCGCAGATGTCGGCAATCATTTTTGGAATAAAAAAGGGGTTGAAGCGAGGCGTTCCATCCCCTTCAGCAAAGTTGACAACCTCTTTGAAAAAGGTGTCTAACCCGCCAATACCAGATCCCCAAATCACACCAACCCGATCAAGATCAAGGCCAGCCTCCATCAATCCAGCATCTTGGATGCTTTCATTGGCGGCAATCAAGCCCAGGTGAGTGCAGCGGTCCATGCGGCGCGCCTCCTTGCGGTCAATGTGGTCAAGGACATCAAAATCTTTCACCTCACAGGCAAACTGGGTTTTGAATTTGGAGGAATCAAAGGCGGTGATGGGCGCGGCCCCGCTTTTTCCAGCGAGCAGGCCGTCCCAATACGCTTGCGCAGTGTTGCCGATCGGGGTTACGGCCCCAATGCCAGTTACAACAACGCGCTTCAGATCCATAAACTACTGAGTTAGGCTTTTGCCTTCTCGATATGAGAAACAGCCTCACCAACCGTGGAAATATTCTCGGCTTGGTCGTCTGGAATTTGGATATCGAATTCTTTTTCGAATTCCATGATGAGCTCTACGGTGTCCAATGAATCGGCACCAAGGTCGTTAGTGAATGAAGCTTCGAGGGTGACCTCAGCTTCAGATACGCCGAGCTTGTCAACGATGATGGCTTTCACGCTATTTGCGATGTCTGACATAACTGTAATTTTAAGTGATAAATCAAGTGCAAAGAAAAGGTATTCCAATTAAATATGGACAAATCTCATTTTGGTATTTTTGTGGCATGCAAACCCACAGCCTCATCATTCTAGCTTCTGGCAGTGGCAGCAATGCGGCTTCACTGATTGATTACTTCAGCAATCACCAGAAAATTCAGGTCTGCGGGCTGTGGACCAACAACCCGAAAGCGGGCATCCTTCAACGCAACCTAGCTGTGAAGGCTAAACTTTTTTCGCAGGGTGATGACAATTTGATTGCCACATGGAAGGCTTCTGGAGCAAGCACCTTGGTGCTTGCGGGCTACCTCAAGGCCATCCCGGTGGCTTGGATTGACGCCTTTGAGGGCTCGGTGTACAACATCCACCCCGCCTTGTTGCCTGCGTTTGGCGGTAAAGGCATGTATGGCATACACGCCCATCGCGCAGTGATTGCTTCAGGCGACACGACAAGTGGCTTAAGTATACACAAAGTCACCGAGGTGTACGATGAAGGGCCGCTGGTCTTTCAAATGCGATTGGGCGTGAAGCCCGAAGAGTCCGCGGAGGCTTTGCAGCAACGCATCCTCGAGGGAGAGCATTGGGCATTTCCCCGCGCCATTGAAGCAGACCTTCTGCAACAAGCCATGCCAACCCAACTTCCCGCACCATGGTCGGCATAGCACTGTACACGGACGGTTCAGCAAAAGGCAACCCCGGACCGGGGGGTTATGGGACCATTTTGCAATCAGGGTCGCATGAAAAGGAGCTGTCAAAAGGCTACCGCTTGACCACCAACAACCGAATGGAGCTGATGGCTGTTGTGGCTGGGCTAGAGGCTTTGAAGCCACCCCGATGCCGTGTGCACGTTGTGTCTGACAGTAAATATGTGGTTAACGCCTTCAATGAAGGCTGGATGGAAAACTGGAAGCGCCGTCGCTTTGCTAAGGTGAAAAATGTGGATGTATGGAAACGGCTTCTCAAAGCTATGGAGGGACATGATGTCACCTTTGAGTGGGTCAAGGGGCATGCCAGCCACCCGCAAAATGAACGCTGTGATCAATTAGCCGTAAAGGCGGCAGAGTCGCCTACAGACATTGACCAAGGCTATGAAGCTAGTCAGCAGTTAAGCCTATAGGCCACAGGAGCGTTCAGGCCTTGAAGGCACTCAAAGCATCCACGATCGTCCGGTCATTGGTCAAGCGGGGCACCTTGTTTTGCCCCCCGAGCTTGCCAATGGACTTCATGTAGCGAATGAAGGCATCAGTTGCTAGCGGGGTCACCACACAACTTCTCAAAACGCCACCAACAATTAAATCCCTGTAGTAGCTGTTCTTCTCGCACAAAGCCTTGTCAAGCGCCAAGGCATAGCCGGCCAGGTCAGTAGGTTGTTCATCAAAAGCAATCAACCACTCATGGTAAGGTAGGCCTGTGTCAGGCAAAACCTGAGGCGCTACAGTGAACTCTTTCACTAGGCCACCAAAGGCTTTTGTGGCCACCTTCATTGCATGCTCCACCTCAGAGCCAATCACGTGTTCACCAAAGGCAGAAATGAAATGCTTGATGCGACCAGTGACCCGCACACGACAAGGTTCAAGGGAAACAAAGGTGACGGTGTCTCCAATGCTGTAACCCCACAAACCAGCATTGGTGTGCATGATGACGGCATAATTGACGCCCAGCTCAACGTCTGCAATGGACAACCTCGGTGGGTTTTCGTCAAAAAAATGATCGGACGGAATGAATTCATAAGCGATGCCATGATCTAAGGCCAACAGCAAATCCTCACTGTCTGCTTGATCTTGGTAAGCGATGAACCCCTCGGAGGTTGCATAGGTTTGTAGGATATCCACCTTTTTGCCCAACAACTCCTCAAATCGTGCCCTGTAGGGCTCATAAGCCACGCCGCCAGTGATAAAAAGCGCGAGGTTAGGGAAGACCTCAGCAATGGTTTGCTTGCCGGACACCTCCAATAATCGCTCAAAATACATCTGAACCCATGGCGGAATGCCAGTAATCAAGGTTAGGTCTTCATTGACGGTTTCCTGGACAATGGCGTCCAATTTTTCTTCCCAATCCTCAATGATGTTGGCCTCCCACGAGGGCAACCGATTTTTTTTAAGGTAGCTGGGCGTAAAATTTGACGAGATGCCGCTGAGGCGACCCGTAGGAACACCATTGACATCGTCAAGTTTAGGACTCCCTTGCAAGAAAATCATCTTACCATTGACGAAGTCCGCATTGCCTGCATTGACAATGTAGCCAAAGAGGGCGCTTTTGCCTGTTTTGATTTGTAAGGACACAGAGGCCGTGCTTAGGGGAATGAATTTAGCCCCAGACGTGGTGCCGCTGGTTTTTGCAAAATAGGCTGGTCGACCAGGCCACACCACGTTAGCCTCTCCATCAACCACCCTGTCTAAGTAGGGCCTCAGCGCCTCATAGTCCCGAATAGGCACATGTTTTTTTAGGTCTGAAAAATTGTGGATTTCATCAAAGTGGTGATCCTTGCCAAATGAGGTATGCTTGGCGTCAGATATCAAGCTTTGCAGCACCTTGAGCTGAGTTGACCCAGGCTTACTGATCCACGATTGATCCTTCTTGATGGTGCGCTTGGCTAAAAGCTTGGCTGCGGTTGACTTGAATGTTGCCATGTCAGTGTGTGAGAAGTTGATTTAGGTCCAGTGCCCGGCCATTCAACCAGTACTCGACGATGATGTCGTGGGTGCTGACGCTATCGCTAGGACTGGTAGCGTCTTGGAGGTACTCAAAGGGTTCAGCCACTTCGCAAAGTTTGGCGCCTGACTTCACAAAGTCCCCCACACGATGAAGGGGTGGGCTGTTGAGTTGTGCGTAGCGGCTCATGGCGCCATCTTGGTGCTGGAGCCAGACAGAGAAACCCAAAGATGAACTGCCTTCAATAGCAACAACAGTGCCCGGCTTGATGGCACTCACCTCGGTTCCAACCGGGCATTTGTAGAGCAAGCCGTGTCGAAGTTTGCGAGAGGCGTCATTGTCCACCAGATTATGGTCCAGCGGGTGACTGACCTGGTCTTCACCTGTCCGGTTAGCCACAGCCTCCATGGCCTCAACGTTTTCACGCAGGGCAGATTCGGCATCACTGATTCGCAGATTCTCCAAAGACCAGCCAACCGGTGGCGCCATAGCAGACCCTAAGGTGTCGGGCGCTTCGCCACCAATCATGGACCGCAAATGCTGCACAAAAGCTTCGTGGTAACCCAGGTGACGAACCAAAGAATCGGTGCGGTACTCTAGCTCAACAGCTGACCTGCGAAGACTTGTTGAGGCATAGCCGGGGATGTATTCTCTAAGCGGTGTGTAGGCAACAAGTAGCAGTGTACCAATAATAAGCGTGACAGTTGTTGTGCCAATGACGACAAAGACATTCAACCGACTAAGCGCCATTGAGAAGCGCTCCTCAAAGGTGGATTCGTCCAGCAGCACCAAGCGGTACTTGTGAAGCCATTTCTTCCAGCGCGATGTCTCTCCTTTTTTTACCATGCTTCAGCAAAGATATTCGGTATCAGGAGCTTTTGGAGGCCATTCACGAAATAACTTTGCCTGAAGTCCGTTGATAGAAACTGTGATCCACCTGCATTCCACATCCCGCACGTTCTGCCTAGCCCTTATTGTCCTGGCCACCTTGTCTTGTTCTCGAACGCAAGACAAGGCCATAAACCGCACCTACCATCGGATGACGGCGCGATTCAACCCCATGCATAATGGCAAATTAGCCTTTGAAGACGGCATGGACGCCTTGAGAAAGGCTTACGTAGATGACTACGACACGCCACTGGCAATTTACCCTTATGGCTTTGCTAAGGAAGATGATCAAGCAAGCCAACACTTCACCCGCGCCATTGAAAAGGCCACAAAAACGGTGGTTGAGCACAGCATGATGATTCGGGGAAAACAGAAAAACCCCATCACCTATCAAGCCTACCTTTTGATGGGCCAAGCACAGGGCGCCATGGGTTTGGACCTGTCAGCCCATGAGGCTTTTGCCATTGTCAAACGCATGTCAGATGACCCCGACCAAGTGACGCGATCTGAGCTCTACCGTGCTGAACTCATGGCAAAGATGGGCAATGGACACGCAGCCATTGCAGCCTTGGATGAGCTGGAACGAAGAGGACTGCACGAGGACTTCACCCTGCAGGCGGCAAGCGTCCGCTCTCACGCCCTGATGGCAGATAAGGAATATGAGGTTGTGGTTGATTTATTGGCCGTGGCTTTGAAAGAGAAAATGTCACCAAAGGCCCGAGCTCGCTTGGCCTTCATCAAGGGCCAACTTCATGAGGAGATGGATGAAGGGAACTTAGCAAGAGAGGCTTATGATGCCTGCATTCGTGCGCAACCCGGTAGCTACGATATGCTTTTGGAAGCGCAGTTGAGAAAAAGTCTCAATGGCAACGGATCGGGCGTCCGCGTTCAGTCCCTTTACAAGGAGCTAGAGAAGCTGCTTCGGGAGCCGAAAAACGCCCTCTATGAAGACAGAATTTACTTTGCTTTAGCCAAGCTGGCGGAGTCAGTGGAGGATGAAGGCAGGGCACAGATTTACTGGGGCCAGTGCATTGCTCAGGGCAGCAAACTGAGGCCGGTGGTGCACGCAAAAGCCTTTATCGCAAGAGGCGATTGGCGCTTTGATCAAACCAATTACCCGGGCGCTCAATCAGATTTAGATAGCGCTTACCACTTGCTGCCAGCCAAGCACCCCCTCCGGGAGTCACTGGATAGGCGACGCAAAGGCCTGAACGCCTTGGTTAAGGTCTTGAACAACCTGCAGTCCAACGACTCATTGCGTGAGCTGGCATCGATGTCTGAATCAGAGCTGCAAAAATATTTTACTAAATACGTGGCCAGCTTGCGACAGCGAATCGCGGAGGAGGAGCGCCAGGCTCAGCAGCTTGAGCTGCAGGCAGAAATGCAAATACAGTCGGAGTTGCAATCCACCTCAGGGCCGGCCATTGGTGGCAGCGGCAAATGGCTATTCTACAATGGGCCAACCCGCGCGATGTCAGCATCGCGATTCCGGCAATCCTGGGGTGATCGACCCAATGTGGATCAGTGGCGCCTGCAGAGCGCATCAGCCAACTGGGTCATGCAAAGTGGTGGCAGTGACGGCGTGGCGGGCAACGGAACAGACACAGAAGGGGAGGACCCAGCCTTTGATGTTGATCTGTACATGAAACAAACCCCGCGGGGCGACTCCACCGTGCAGGCTTTGAGTCGCTTGATTTGCGAAGACTACATTAAAGCAGCGGCCATTTACCGCGACCAAATTGACGATAGCGATGCAGCGATGGGCATGCTCAACAAAGCAGCCCTTTGTGAAAGCCAATCGCCCTTAGCCTGGTACGCCATGCACCGCCTTCACTTGAAGCGCGAAGAGCCTGTTCAGGCCGCATCAAGCAGAGAGCATGTGCTGAAAACATTCCCAAGCTCAGCCTATGCCAAACACCTTCGCGGAGAGATTGTTGATCAAACAGGCTTGCTAGATCAAACGAGCAAGGATTTCCAGCAGCTATGGGATCTTTCCCAAGAAGGCTCATGGCTGGCCTGCTTAGACCTGCTTAAGCAAGGTGAGTTTTTAGCGACAGAGCGCCCGTCAGTAGACTTTATCCAAGCATTAGCGCTTGGCGCAACCCAGGGCAAACAAGCCTATGTGGATGCATTGATTGCCATTGAACAAGCCTACCCCAACAGCCCCCAGGCAGCGTTAGCAACCACCTACAGAAACGCCCTAACAGGCGACTGGGCACCCGACAACCAGAACAACACAGGCATCCAGTACATGGAAGCGACCAAGGCCCCCCACCAGCTCATGATCATCATCTCAAGCAAGGGCAACATCAACGATGTGCGCAACGCATTGGCGAGCTTTCATCAAAAGTATTTTAGCGGAAAACCTCTTGGATTAAGGGTCTTACCTATCGACGATGACAGTCACATGATCATGGTGGATGGCCTAAAGAATGCCGCGGAAGCACTGGCTTACCGGACCAAGGTGATGCGAGCTGTGACCGTCACACAATTCACCAAACCCCATGGTCCAAAATACTGGCCCATCACTGTCCAGAATTTTTCGCAATTTTACAGCCAGAAAGATCTTCAAGGCTACAGCCAATTCGTCCAACGCATCTACTCCCTCCCATGAACAAGAACAAATCCACAGAAAGCATGTCCGACCACAACAAAATTGTTGAGGGTGCAGAGCTTAATGGCAACCTTCAGTCCCCTGGAGATATTCGTGTAGACGGCAAGGTTAAAGGCAATTTAACTGTCGGCGGCAAACTGGTTGTTGGCCCTACAGGCTATGTCGAAGGCAACATCGTGGCTAAGGAAGTCTCCATTTCTGGCCAAGTGGTTGGTCAATTGAACGTGAAGGGTTTGAGCTCCTTGCACAAAACAGCAAGAATACAAGCGGAACTCACCACCGAGAAGTTGGCCATCGAGCCAGGTGCGCAGTTCACTGGCACGTGCCAGATGGGTTCATCCAAAGCGATGAATCAAAGTCAACCCCAAGACCAACAAGCAAGGACAGGGACCCAAACCTCTGCCTCAGTTAGCTAAGTGAAAAACGCCATGCGCTTCAGCGGGATGGCCGTTCAAATGGCCGCAACCATAGGGCTGATGACTTGGCTGGGATCCTTGCTAGATAGCGACGATGCACAGACACCTTATGGTGCAGCCTCAGGCGCGCTGATTGGCTGTCTGTTGGCCTTGTACCGAACACTCAAAGACGTGACGTCCCATGATTCCTAAACTTGTCAAACAACTCTTTGCGACCTACGTGCTGCTGGCTGCCGCGTCGGCGATGGTCTGCTGGGCTGCGCAAGTCAGCTACTTCGCTTCAGGCGTCATATTCATTGCTGTGACAGGGTTGACACAGGCCTGGGTGGCAGAAGTTTTTGGCCGCAGGCAGCCTACGCGCCTTGGCGGGGTATTCGCGGTGGCAGGGCTGGTTCGCATGCTCTTTGCTGCAGGAGGGCTCCTATTGCCATTGTCATTGCGTGAAGGGGTCAACATGAATGCGGAAATATTGCAATTTTCAGCCCTGTATGGATTGGCCTTGTTGGCTGAAACATGGCTCATTGCTGTCCGGATGAAAAACCTATAGGTAGGGCGGGTATTTCATATTACTTTTGCCGCGCATTTGAGCATGAATGATACAATGACATTTAAGCAGTTATTTTTTGGTTTACTGACCCTTTGCAGCGTCACGGTTTCCGCATCAACGGACAGCCATGACGCAACCCAAACTACTGAGTCGGACGCGCCGTTTGATCCCAGAGAGATGATCATGGAACACGTGATGGATAGCCACAGCTGGCACATCATGGACTGGAACAATTACGCGGTCAGCGTTCCCCTTCCCGTGATACTGTGGACAGAAGAAGGCCTTGTAGCGTTCTCCTCCTCAAAATTTCATCACGACACAAAAGGCCACCACGTGGTTGAAGCAGGTGGTCAGCGCTTTGTGAACCACCACGAAAAGATTTACTACGCATCGCAAGCGGCTAACCATGATGGCGCCTTTGTGGAAATGCGTGATGGTCTTGCGGTCAGCGCAAAACCGGTCGACATGTCCATCACCAAAACTGTGGCCTCTTTGCTTTTTTCCGCAGTCTTGTTGATGTGGATTTTCTTTGCTTCCGCAAAAAATTACCGCCGCCGCGGTAGCGCATCCCCCCGGGGCATTGCAAGCTTCACGGAGCCGTTGATTGTTTTTGTTCGCGACGACATTGCTAAGGCAAACATTGGCAAGCACTACCTCCGCTTTGTTCCTATGTTGTTGACCATGTTTTTCTTTATCTGGTTAAACAACCTCATGGGCCTCATACCTTTCTTCCCCTTCGGGGCCAACGTCACAGGCAACATTGCTGTCACCCTTGTCCTCGCGGTGATTGTCATGCTTGTCACCAACGTTAACGGCAAGAAGGCCTATTGGCAGCATATTTTTTGGATGCCCGGCATCCCGGGATGGGTCAAGCCACTCCTATCATTGGTTGAATTTATTGGTATTTTCACCAAGCCCTTCTCTTTGATGATTCGTTTGTTTGCGAACATCACGGCCGGGCACATCATCGTATTGAGCCTTGTCTCTCTGGTATTCATTTTTGAAACAGCATGGGTTGGACCCGCATCTGTCTTGTTGACGCTCTTCATCTCCATCTTGGAGCTGTTGGTGGCCGCATTGCAGGCGTACATTTTCACCCTATTAACCGCACTGTACATCGGTACAGCTATGCAAGAAGACCACCATTAATATTTTTTATTTTAAATCCCTAGAATCATGACTGGAAGTATCGCAGCAATTGGAGCAGGCCTATCCGTAATCGGAATTGGCATTGGTATTGGTATGATCGGCGGCCGCGCAATGGACGCCATCGCTCGCCAACCTGAAGCTACTAGCAAAATCCAAACAAATATGATTATCACAGCAGCCCTCGTTGAGGGAGCGGGCCTCTTTGGCATCGTTGTATCGCTGTTGAAGTAATCTCGCATCACGCAGGCTTCACCAAGGGGACTCTCTCTTTGGTGAGCTTGTGATTTGCATAATTATCGCACCACGATGGATATCATAACGCCCGGCTTTGGCCTCATCTTTTGGACGACAATCGTCTTCCTTCTGCTCATGGTTCTGCTTTCCAAGTTTGCTTGGAAGCCGATCTTAAGCGCCGTGAAGGAGCGTGAAGCGTCCATTGACAAGGCCCTTGAAGAAGCCCAATCCGCTCGCGCGGAAATGCAAAACTTGACATCTTCCAATGAGCAATTGCTCAAGGAGGCTCGTCAGGAACGCGAAAGCATTGTCAAGGAGGCACGAGTTGCCCGAGACAAAATGGTTGCAGAAGCCAAGGACATCGCTTCAGGGGAGGCTGAAAAAATCATGACAGCTGCTGCCGCGCAAATTGAAGGCGCAAAAATGGCTGCAGTGACAGAATTGAAAAACCATGTCGCGCAGATTGCTGTTGACATGGCAGAAAAAGTTCTTCGTTCAGAGCTCAAGGATCCAGCGGGACAAAAGGCCAGCATCGATCGCGCATTGGAAGACGTCAAACTGAACTGATCTCAAGATGGCCGGCACACGATTCGCAACACGCTACGCAAAAGCACTCATTGATTTAGCTAAAGAGCTCAATCAAATGGACGCTGTGCGCGAGGACATGATGACGATTCAATCCGCCATCAAGGTCAGCCGTGACTTGCGTAATTTCTTGCAAAGCCCTGTGGTGAAGCCCGCAGAGAAAATCAAAGGCCTCCAGGCTGTCTTTGCATCCACGACAGACCTGACGAAAAAATTCCTCAAGCTTGTTGTCCGACACGGACGCGAAGGAGGATTGAACCACATTGCCGGTGGCTACCTCACACGTTACAACAAAGCCAATGGCATTGTTGAAGCGCGCGTGGTGACCGCAAGCCCCTTGAGTGAGGCGCAGCGCAATAACCTGCAACAGCGATTTGCTGCGACAGGCGCTAAGGAGACGTCCTTGAAAGAGGTCGTCAACCCCGATGTGATCGGCGGTTTGGTTGTACGTGTAGGTGACCTCCAAGTGGATGCCACCATTGCTACAGCATTGAACCGAATCGATCAGCATTTCAAGAAAAATTCATACATCGCCGACTTCTAAATTGAACCTACCATGGCAGACGTTAACCCAGCAGAAATTTCCGCAATCCTTCGCCAGCAACTTGCAGGCAGCAACACTGAAGCTGAGCTTCAAGAAGTTGGCACCATCCTTCAGGTTGGTGACGGCATCGCGCGTGCGCATGGACTTCAAAACGCCCAGTATGGCGAATTGGTGGAGTTCGAGAATGGCCTACGTGGCATAACATTGAACCTTGAAGAGGACAACGCAGGTATTGTACTGCTTGGTTCTGCTGAAGGCGTTCGTGAAGGTTCAACCGTGAAGCGCACGGGCATGATTGCCTCCCTGGAAGTGGGTGAGGGCATGCTTGGCCGCGTGGTGGACACCTTAGGTAAACCCATTGATGGCAAAGGACCCATCCAAGGCAAGACCTACAACATGCCATTGGAGCGCAAGGCCCCTGGTGTCATTTACCGTCAGCCGGTGAGCGAGCCCCTTCAAACAGGCATCAAGGCAATTGACGCCATGATTCCCGTGGGACGAGGTCAGCGTGAGCTGATCATTGGTGACCGCCAGACAGGCAAGACCACCGTAGCAATTGACACCATCCTTAACCAGAAGGAGTTTTACGACAAAGGCGAGCCAGTATTCTGCGTCTATGTGGCCATTGGCCAGAAAGGTTCAACCATTGCTGCGCTGGCAAAGAACCTTGAAGCAAAAGGCGCCATGGCCTACACAACCATTGTTGCATCCAATGCTTCTGACCCTGCGCCTCTGCAGTTTTACGCTCCATTTGCGGGTGCTGCCATTGGTGAACTCTTCCGTGACACGGGTCGCCCTGCATTGATCATCTTTGATGACCTTTCTAAACAGGCGGTTGCCTACCGTGAAGTTTCCTTGTTGCTTCGTCGCCCTCCAGGTCGTGAAGCCTACCCTGGTGACGTGTTCTACCTACACTCACGCTTGCTTGAGCGCGCTGCAAAGATCATCAACGATGACACCATTGCCTCACAGATGAATGACCTCCCTGAGTCATTGAAAGGCATCGTTAAAGGTGGTGGGTCACTGACGGCATTGCCCATCATTGAGACGCAGGCTGGTGACGTATCAGCCTACATCCCAACCAACGTGATTTCTATCACGGATGGTCAGATTTTCTTGGAGTCAGATCTATTCAACTCTGGTGTTCGCCCCGCGATCAATGTGGGTATCTCTGTTTCTCGTGTGGGTGGATCTGCACAGATCAAACCCATGAAGAAGGTTGCCGGCACACTGAAGCTAGACCAAGCACAGTACCGAGAGCTTGAAGCTTTTGCAAAATTCGGCTCTGACCTGGATGCAGCAACGATGAACATCATCAACAAGGGTCGACGCAATGTGGAAATCCTGAAGCAAGCTGTGAATGCACCCATGGCAGTTGAAAAGCAGGTAGCTATCATTTACATTGGCTCTAAAGGACTCCTCAATGACGTTGCCGTGAATCAGATCAAGCCTTTCGAGGTTGCGTTCTTAGAGTACATGGCCAGCAAGCACCAGGATACTTTGGACGCCATTCGCAGCGGTAAATGGACAAAGGATGAAATGGCAATTGTCGAAAAGGCAGCTGCTGAAGTTATTCCTGCTTACACAGCCTAATCGACTAGCGCAACGAGACCATGGCAAACCTGAAGGAACTTCGCAACAGAATCGCGTCGGTATCAAGCACGATGCAGATCACCTCTGCCATGAAAATGGTGTCGGCGGCTAAATTGAAGCGTGCGCAGGATGCCATCATTCAGATGCGCCCCTACGCACAGAAGCTTTCCCACCTGATGTCCAATGTCAATGCGTCGTTTGATGATTCAGAAAACCCCTACGCCATTGAGCGGCCACTGAACAAGGTGCTTGTGATTCCTATCACGTCCAACCGTGGACTCTGTGGTGGATTCAACTCATCGGTCATCAAGCGAACCCTTGCCATGGCATCAGCCTTTGACAAGGAAGGTGTTGAAGTAGAGGTGTATGCCCTAGGCAAAAAGGGCAGAGAGATGCTGGCAAAGACATTGAACGTCGTCAACAGTGACGTAGACGCCGTTGCAACTGTGACCTTTGATTCTGCAAAAACCATTGCCGAGGCAGTGATGTCAAATTACAGTGAAGGATCGTACGATCGCGTCGTCTTGGTGTACAACCAATTCAAAAATGCAGCGGTTCAACTGCTCCAGGAAGAAACCATGCTGCCCATTGCTTCACCAGATAGTGAGCAAAGCAACGGCGACTACATCTTTGACCCAAGCAAAGCACAGCTCCTTAACGAGTTGATTCCTTCCAGCATCAAGAGCCAAATGTTCAAAGCCCTTTTGGACTCACAAGCATCAGAGCAGGGCGCACGCATGACAGCCATGCACAAGGCCACAGATAACGCAACTGATCTGCGTGATGGGCTGAAGCTGAAGTACAATAAAGCCCGTCAGGCGGCCATCACCAATGAAATCCTTGAGATTGTTGGCGGCGCAGAAGCCTTGAATGGTTGATTGGGTTTTTCTTGTTAATTTTTAGGCCGTGAAACGTCCCGCCTTGAAACTCAGGGGTCGCATCTTTTCTATGATGCTGCTGCTTGTTGCCGTCTCTTTTGTCATCACAGGCATTGTGAGCTCGCTGCACTTCAAAAACGCCAACAAAATCTACCACAAGGATCGCTTGTTGAGAAAGGAGAAGGCCATAGAAGCTCACCTTATTCGAGAGATTGCGCAGGTTATTCACAGCCCCAACAAGACAATGGACCTCAATGCAATCATTGCAGAGGAGATTCAAGCCCTCAGTAAAATTCACCACACGGACGTCATGCTCTACGGCATGAATGGCCAAATCATCATGTCTTCCAACCCGGAACTTCTGGTTGATGGCACCATGCCAAGGCAGCTTCCTGAGGGCATTCGCTACCGACGAAACCAAGTGGTGAACTTCCGTTCAGACAAATCAAACGACAGTGAGATCATGGTTTATGCAGCTGAGCTGATTGACGATGACGGACACCCCCTTGGTATCATGGTGGTGCCTTACGCCCTGGAAGACTACCTCTCTCCCACAGAGGAAGGCGCATTTTATGAGGCCCTGGCCACGCTGTATGTCATCATCTTCCTTATAGCCTCAATGATTGCCCTGTTCTTGTCGAGAAGCATCACCAGGGGCGTTGAAGTCGTAAGCAACGCCATGAAAAACAACCCACTGACCGCAGACCGAAAACACATCGCCTGGAGTTCAAGAGATGAGATTGGCGTGCTGGTGAACCAGTACAACCTCATGATTGACCAATTGGCAGATAACGCCAAGCAGTTGGCACAAGCAGAAAAAGAGTCTGCGTGGAAGCAGATGGCGCAACAGGTAGCTCACGAGGTCAAAAACCCCCTGACACCCATGCGACTGATGACGCAAATGCACGCCACAAAAGCAGGAAATTTGACAGCCGAGGAGGTGCATGCATTTGCTGATGGCATGCTAGCTCAAATTGACGCCATGACGCAGGTTGCGGACGATTTCAGTCAGTTATCCAAAGGACCGAGCAAGGACAAATCCACCTTTATAGCCCCCATTGTATTGGAAATTCAAGCCGCCTACCCCATGCTAAAGGTGCTTATTCCAAGGTCCCTGGAAGGCGTTCAGTCCGTGGTGAATCGGGAGCGCTTGATTCGGGTACTCAACAACCTTATCAGCAATGCCAAGGAGGCTTCAGTCTTGGTAGATAAGCCACAATTCAGCCTCATGGTGGTGCATGATGAGCATTGGCTAACGTTCACGATCAAAGACAACGGCTGTGGTATTGATCCAGCTAACCTGGAGGATGTTTTTCAACCCCGATTCACCACGAAGAGCCGTGGAACAGGATTAGGCCTAGCCATTGTTAAGGCTATTCTTGATCGTTTTGGCGGCACCATTTGGGTGGAAGCCAGCAGTCCGGAAGGCAGTGAGTTTTGCTTTACCCTTCCCGTCAAAGCTTGATGGCGATATAGACTTGACTGCCGCCAAACAGCTTCCCGTCAAGGACCTCAACGGAGGCTGTTGGGCATGAATCCATCAAGGCAGCATCCAAGAAATCCCTTGAGCAATAAGCGCTGACATAGTCGGACTCGTTAAGGTTGTCTTCCAGCTCGGGCAGGGCACTCTCCTCTGTTGAATCAAAGACCTGATAGCCCTTGCCAATGAAGGGGTGCAGGGTGATCAGTGCCTTGCCGCCAGGGCTAAGTAAGGCAACCACATCCTTCAAGGCAGCTTTGAAATCCAGGGGACGCAAATGGGTGAAAACAGATCCAGCAAACAGCAAATCATACGTCAAGCCATCGCTATGGGGCATCAGGCCCAG
The DNA here is from genome assembly GCA_002378565.1 of Flavobacteriales bacterium UBA3442. Taxonomy (GTDB): domain Bacteria; phylum Bacteroidota; class Bacteroidia; order Flavobacteriales; family Schleiferiaceae; genus TMED14. The sequence goes on from DFSH01000031.1 coordinate 26,603, forward strand.
CGTGTCCTGCTGAAAGGCCATGGCTGAGGCTTTGGGATCCAGCCCGTGAATGGCTACATCGGGCAAGGCTTGACGCAAAAACCGACTGACGCGGCCATAGCCGCAGCCAAAGTCTAGCAACCTTTCCGCACCTGAAGCCATGCTCGCGACAACATTCGCTGCGCCATGCCCGGCGGCAACATACTCTGCAAGGGTCACTTCAAGTTGGCCACCATGGTGTTGGAGGGGGTAGCGAAACATGGGGTCACTTCGGTGAATGGCAAGGCAAACATCATCCCGAGTTAGGCCGACCAGACGAAGGGCGTCATCTTGTAATTGCTCTGACAAGGGCAAGTGAACAGGCAAGGTCATTTGCTGCAACACGGCCAATGAATCCAGCCTTTTGCTCAGCAATTGGAGGCGATCTCGGTTCTCGCCGATGCCAATTTTATCCTGAATCCAGGCCTGAATGCTTGATTTGATGTTGGTAGCCATGTCTTGCTCAATACCTTTGAGTTAGGAATCACAAATTACAACCATGAGCACTCCACTTGTCCACCTCCACGTTGAAGATCGCATAGCCACCTTAACCATTACCCGCCCCAAGGCGCTCAACGCCTTGAACACAGCGGTTATCAACGCCTTGCATAAGCATGTGGTTGACCTGGATGGCAGGGATGATGTGAGGGTGGTTCTTCTGACAGGGGAGGGCGAAAAGAGCTTTGTGGCCGGCGCAGACATTGCAGAGTTTGCCACCCACAACCAACAAGAAGGGCAAGCCTTGGCGCAGCGAGGACAAGACCTATTGTTTACCCGCATTGCCAACGCGAAGAAAATTTATATCGCAGCCATCAATGGGTTTGCCTTAGGCGGCGGGTTGGAGCTGGCCTTGTCGTGCCATGTGCGGGTCGCTTCGGATAACGCAAAAATGGGCTTGCCCGAGACCTCCCTGGGGGTGATTCCTGGCTACGGAGGCACACAGCGATTGGCTCAATGCATCGGCAAAGGGCGCGCCATGGATATGATGCTTTCAGCTAAAATGATTGATGCAGAAACCGCCCTTGCTTGGGGCTTGGTGAACGCAGTCAGCACACAAGATGAGCTGATGGCGGAGGCAAAAAGCCGAGCCAAAGGCTACCTGCGGAACTCGGGCGACGCACAGGCTGCAGTGATCCGCGCAGTCAATGCAGGCCTGGACCACAAGGGGGGTTATGATACTGAAATTGTAGAGTTTGGCAAGCGATTCACCTCAAAGGAATTTGTGGAGGGCACGGAGGCATTCTTGGACAAGCGCCGCCCCTCATTCTGAGCAGATTCTTCCAGTAGCAGAGTTTGGACTATATTCATGGTCCTAACTCCCCGACACAATGACATTTTTTCAAATAGAGCATGCCGTTTATGACATGTTTTCTACCCCCTGGTTTGGCGGCATAGCTATCACCGCGGCCTATGCGTTGGTGGTTTACTTTTTCAGCAACAAAATCAAGCACGATGACCGAGCCTTGACCCAATTTGAAAGAGTCTGGGGTGGTTTACTGATTGCCTTGTTTCTTGTCAAGCACGTGCAACTTATTGCGATTGGCGACTGGAGCATGACCGAAAACATGGAGCTGCATCTTTGTGGCATGAGCCGATTGCTGAGCATTCTGCTTTTAGCCTTTGGTGTCAGATGGGCTTTTTTCCCTTTGTTTTTTTGGGGGATTGTTGGAGGGTTTCATAGCCTTCTCACGCCAGAGCTCACTGGCGGTGACAGCACCTTCATGTACATTGAGTACTACATCATTCACGGTGGTATCATCATCATTCCCTTGTATTTTGTTTTTGTTCGCCAGCGCATGATTGGTCAGTGGACATGGGCTAAAATCATTGCTTTGAACGTGGCCATGATGCTCCCTGTTTACTTTATCAACAGGCTGATTGACGCCAACTACATGTTCTTGATTGATCCACCAAAGGTGGAAAGTATTCTGATTCAAGGCCCTTGGCCCTACTACCTCATTGGATTCGTTGGCGCAGGCCTGCTTCACTACCTGTTGCTAACTGGCTTGTTTTGGAAGCGCATCAAGTCCAATGACGGCATGCCCTCATGAGTACATACCACGCCATTGAGCCTGGCGAACAGTTGTGGTGGTTTGGCGTGGGCGTACTGCTCGCCTTCATTCTTTTTTTCTTTGCCTTTGCACCCCGCATAGGTCACCCACAACGCAAGCAATGGGAGCGAGGGCTTGGGTGGGCCATCCTTCTGAATCAGGTTTGGGCCACAGCGATGTTGATGCTTGATGGCGACTACCTCATTGCCAAGCACCTCCCGCTGCACATGTGCAGTTTCACTCAGGTTTTGCTCTTCCTTCACTTGGTGATGGATAAACAATGGGCCTTCACGGTGGCGGCTTTATGGGGCCCCTTGGGCGGCATACAAGCTATCTTGACGCCAGGCTTAACCACGCCACTGACGTGGCCCTATGTCACGCAGTTTTTCACAGCTCATGCCTTCGTGGTGGTGGTGCCTATTTACTTGATGATTCACGCTGGAAGACGTCTACCTAAGCGAGCATTCAGGATGGTGATGGGAATCACAATAGTCATTGCCGCCCTGCTGATGGGAATCAATGAGATTTTAGGGTCCAACTACATGTATGTGACATCGCCGCCGCCGGTTAATCACCCCTTGGTTCAAGGGGGCTGGCCCGAGTACTTGCTGGTATTGTTTGCCGCAGGGACTTCGCTCTTTTACCTCTTTCTCATTGTCTTCAGAAAGTATGTCGGCCCGGAGGATGTTGCCAACCCTTAAGTGGACGATCATCCTCAATCATATTTTGAGTGCGGCCTTTGTGCCCAGCAAATCAAGTATTGGTTGCACTGTTTCTGTACTCTTCAACCAGGCTCATCAATGCCTTGACAAGATCCTTGGTCTCAAGGGCAAGATTAAAGAAGAGAGTGGTGTTCCGGGGGCTTGACTCTTCGGCGCGTGTCCGGCTGATTTGTGCGTCAATCACATCAGATATTCTCGCCAACACGGCCTCTTGTGCCTCAAGAACAGCACCAAGCCCATCAAAGTCTCTTGACTCAAACAAGGCTTTAACCTGGAGAACAACAACATTCACATCTGAACCGATGGTTCTCAACTCATGCAATTGATCGGGATGCAGGGCTTTGTGATTGTTGTTCACGTGGCTGTAGCTCTTCTTTGCGAGGTACTCTAGTGACTGCACCATATCTGTGAGGTAGGCCAGGATGGTGATGTAGAAATTGCTGCCGCGAACGGAGGTTTCATCCAGGTTTTTGATGAAGTAAAAGAGGTGATTTCTCAAGCCCTCAACTTCCCCATCAAGCTTATCGACGCGCTTGCGGTTATTGTTCAATTCGGACTCGTCCATGTTTGCCAACCCATCGATCATTGCTCCATAACTCTTTGCTACCCGGCCCATGGCGTTGGAGATATTGTCAGCGCTTTCATCAATGATGCCCTGCACAGTCTTGCTTTCAAATTTTCGCAAGCCTGCAACGACACCGATATTGGCTACTTTTCGCTTGTGTGAACGGTAGCTGCGAAGCAGCAAGCCAACTGCCACAATCAAAAGCACTGCAATGGCTGCTTCTTGACCAAGGAAGATGACATAGGTCAATCCACCTGCAACGGCAAAGGCTGAAATAGCTGTCAGGAACCAGCCTCCAATCACAGTGAGTACGCCAGCAACCCTGTAAACGGCACTTTCGCGACCCCACGCCCGATCAGCAAACGAGGTGCCCATTGCCACCATGAAAGTCACATAGGTGGTGGAAAGTGGCAGCTTCATAGAGGTGGCGATAGAAATCAAAACACCGGCTACGGCCAGATTGATGGATGCACGAATGTTGTCAAAGGCAGGCAGTTCTTTTGCCTTGTCCGCAGAGATGTTTTGAATGGGTCGACTGAAACTATCAGCTACGTGGTCCAGGGTGCGCTGAGGCACGAAGGCACTCAGCAGGGAGACTGCGCGCGAGCTTCCTTTAACAATGCCCCGTGAGAGGAAGTTGGCGCTGAAGCGATCGTTGCCCTCATCTTGTCGAGACAGATCAATGCCTGTTTCAACAACCGTTTGCGCTTTTTTAGAAAACCACAAGGTCAAGACCATGATGCCGCCAGCGAGGAATAGCAGGATGGGCTCAGAGGGCACTTTTTCTGACAGCACTCCCATGGAGAACTCTGAAGCGGCAACGCCAGAGGCAGACCAGGCTTCATAGGAATGGTAAGCCGCCATTGGCACGCCAATAAAGTTCACCAAGTCATTGCCAGCAAAGGCCAGCGCCAAGGCAAACGTGCCAATGCCAATGACCAGCACCAAGACATTCTTTTTGAAGACATTGTTGATCACATAGGCGGCCCCTGACCACAGGACAAAGAGGCCTGCAATGATGGCGATGTTGTACGCAGCTAAAACATCCTTGATGTCACCGTAATAGGGCGTGCCCTTGAGGCCTTTGAAAAAGATAAAGTAGCTGATGGCAGTCAGGCAGACGGCAGCGAACAGAAAGCCCACGCTCTGGACTTTTTTCTCATACTGAAAAGTGAATACCAGGCGAGTCAGCCACTGCACGGCTGCACCAATGGTGAAGGCGATGAACACGGACAGCAGGATGCCGGTGATGATCATCACGGCTTTGTCTTTGTTGATGTACGTTCCAAGGTCAGCCACGCTTTGCGCATCATCCATGCCAATCTTGATTAAGGCCATGACAACAGCGGCACCAAGCAACTCAAACACAATAGACACCGTGGTGGACGTTGGCAGGCCTAAGCTGTTGTAAAAATCCAACAGGAGGACATCGGCGATCATGACTGAAATGAATATGATCATGATTTCTGAGAAGTAAAATTCCCCAGGCATAAAGATGCCTTTGCGCGCAACCTCCATCATGCCACTTGAGAAGATGGCCCCCACAAAAATGCCTAAGCTGGCAATGATGAGGATGTTTCGGAACGAGATGGCCTTGGATCCGATAGCTGAGTTCAAGAAGTTGACAGCGTCGTTGCTGACGCCGACTATCAGATCAATGATGGCAAGACCCAAAAGGGCTGCAAGGATGATGATGTATAGATTGTCCATAGTCTGTGTTTAGGTTAACTAGCGCAAAGTTCACCAGAGTTCACGGGTTCAATGTGACGGCAATATTAATTTTACGGAAAGAGTCCCAAAAAAATAAATGCTTTCAACACCCCAATACCTTTCCCTTGACAAGAAGCAATCAAGGGCAACACCAAAGCAATAAGTAGGTGTATAATTGGCCTATTTATTGCTTGTAAATCAACCAGAGCTTCATGTCGTTTGTGTGTTGTGATGACGCTACACATGCCTAATAGCAATACCTTTAATGGGACTAAACAGGTTGTCACAACAAGTATTTTGAGTTTTGTTTTTATCTTCCGGAATGCTATGTAGCCAGCCACACATCAAAAACACAAAACACGAGAAATGGACCAAACAATCACGATTAATCAGACGATAGCATTTGTAAAGTCAGAGCTCAAAAACGCTGAAGGTGGTCACGATTGGTTTCATGTAGAGCGGGTTTTCAGGAATTCGATTTTAATAGCTAAAGACGAAGACGTTAATGCTTTTGTTGTTTCCTTGGCGGCGCTTTTGCATGACATTGCCGATCCGAAATTTCATGATGGTGATGAAACTCTCGGACCCCAAAAAGCAACCAAATTTCTAAAAAATCAAAAAGTTGATAAAGAGACGATTGATCATATTATAAAAATAATACTGCACATGTCTTATAAGAATTCTCTGGAAGAAGACGGTAAAGCATTCTCCTCTAAGGAGCTAGAGGTTGTGCAAGACGCAGACAGATTAGATGCTATTGGCGCTATTGGCATTGCCCGGTGTTTTAATTATGGCGGATTTAAAAACAGGGCTTTATACGACCCAAATATTTCACCTAATCTATACATGACAAAAAAGGAGTATAAAAAAAACAATGCCCCAACGATTAATCACTTTTATGAAAAATTACTGCTCCTAAAAGATAAAATGAACACGCCTACAGGGAAGCGACTGGCTTCCAACAGACATGACTATATGGAGATCTTTCTAAAACAATTTTACCTTGAATGGGAAGGAAAATCAGGCTTATTGTAGCACCTATGGTTTGGTTTTTCCCTTTAAGAAAACCGAAGTGACAACAGAAGCAAAAAAGAAAACATAACCCAATGGAATTAAAGCAAAGGGCTCTTTCAAGTAACCATCCTTATCAACCTCACTGCCAATAATATGAAAAGAGCCATAACAGATTAAGCTAATTGTAAAGAACAGTATTGGTAATCTGTATTTTTGAAGACTTGCTCTCATAGAAAACTCCGATGGCATAGAGGAACACTAAATGTACTAATCTTTAGAAAATGCCTGTTCCCAATAATCAAAAATGATGAAAAAATTAAACATTCTACGAGCTTTATCGAGGCCACTACTAAAAGTAAGTTTAGCAATATTTTTAATTTTTGGTGGGGCAAAGCATTTTATAAATCCTGATTTTTACACTCCTTTTGTGCCTTCATTTTTGCCGTTTACAATGGCCATTGTATATATTTCTGGTTTGCTTGAAATCATACTTGGCCTTGCATTACTTTTCAAAAAACAGGCAACCATAGGCGCTTGGGGAATTTTAATTTTAATGCTCTTGTTTTTGCCAATTCATATTTGGGATGTGTTTTCTGAAACACCTGCCGTAGGAAGCCATAAAGCTGCTTTGGCAAGATTGCCAATTCAATTCTTGCTCATATTTATTGCCTGGAAGGTCAAAAACAATGTTTCACAACATAATCTAACCAATAGATAGCAGCCAACAAACCACCTCTGCCATAGCTTGCAGTGTATAGTGCTCACTTCTCATAGGCCAAGGATCATTGGCGGATCACCAGCCTATTGAAGCAGCCCAGTGTATTTTTGCAAGAATGAAACCGCTGAAGCAACAAAAGGAAATTTGGATTTTGGGATCTACAGGGTATGTGGGATCTCAGCTCACGAGTTTACTAATTCAAAAGCGTCAACGAGGAGACTTTCCCGGTAGAATATCCGCTCTAGGACACCGCACCATTCTTCCTTGGGTTATGCAGCGCACAAATTTCTTCATGTCCTCCTTAGGCAAGCTCAAGAAGAACAAATTCATTGATTACCCTCCAGATGTTGTCTTCCACTGTGCGCGACTCGCGGGGAAGACAGATCGCGGCCGAAGAGCGGCTGCAAAACAGGGCTACCGTGCCAATATCAACCTTCGCGACATTTTTGAGCAACTGCCTAAGCCCCCAACGGTAGTGTATTGCAGCGGAACATTGATGTATGGCAATACAGCTAAAATTGCCAACGAAGAACAATCTATATCCCCCATAGCCTATGCCCGTGCCTATGAATATGCGGAGCGCCCATTTACCAGGGAGCTATCTGAAGCACCTTTAGATGTCCGCACTGCCAGACCAGCTTGGATTTTGGGGCCGGATTCTTGGTTTGAATATTTCTTTTACCGTCCGGCATTAGAGCTTGGATTTGTGCCCTATTACGGCAATGGAGGGCAACAAATGTCCATCATTTCAGTAGAGGACTGCGCGGGTCAATTACTCCACGTAGCTACACATGGCGCCCCAGGAGAAAGCTATAACCTTTTTGGTTTTGCGCCCATCTCTCAGTTAGAATTTGCAAAGAAAACTGCGAAAATTTTAGATCTAGACGTAAGGCAGATAAGGGAGAAAGAATTGGTCAAAAAACACGGAAAGACCGCAGCAGAGGCACTGACTTCGAATACACCTATAACCACGCTACATACAGAATGGAAAGCTTCGTATAACGCTGTTGACCATGACCTGGGCCTGATGATAGCTAGGGCGGTTAAATTACTTGAGATGCGCTAGTTAAGCTAGGGATCTTCCGACTGGAATTCATACAGCATGTACTCCCCAAAGGTGCCCAGTTTCGTGGTTGAAACAGAATCATCTATTTGCCAGAGCAGGTGGAGCAGTGAGCTAGGCAGCAGCTTATGAAGCTTGTGGTAATACCACGCTGGATAAACAATACTATACCCTCTGCTGTATGTCAACGGCAGCTTCACCTTTTTGCTAATACTTCTCGGCGCGTAGCACTTGCTTGCCAAATAATTAGTCGGTGAATAGCCTCCCCACACCTTACGCCAGCGAGCAAATGCATTCCGAGGCTTGCCTTTAAGCAGCTCAATGAGTGTGCCGGCCAGGTAGTATTTATTGACAAAGGTGAGCACCATTCGTCCGCCCGGCTTAAGCGCTTTACGAAGACAAGACATGGCGTGGTCAAGATTATCTACCGTATTTAAGGCGCCAAAGAAAACGTAGATCATGTCAAATTTCACATCAGGGAACAGCGTATTTAAATGCTCTACGCTCCCTTGGGCAATTTGTCCGTTTTTCAGCTTATAGCTGTCAATTTTCTCTTGAGTTAGGCGTACCATTTCCGCTGAAACATCAATGCCGTAATACTGCTGATCTGGAAACTGCTCTGCGAAATGGACCAGGTCAAATCCTGGACCAAACCCAACCTCTAACACCGTGGATTGTGGATGAGATTTTACGCGCTCGCGAAAACTCTGTCTAATCCTTTGCAGTGCAGGATTCAAATTATAGCGACGCTCAAAATCTACGGCATCCTTATCGTAATAATGCCCTACTTCACGGTAATAGCTCATGGTCTTTGCGTCTTAATTGGATGTCAAAGTAGGCTGCTGATCCCCAAAAGAGGAAGGCAAATACTGGCTGGTTCAAGAAATTATTGAATTGCATATGAAACAGGTAAGTGCTCAAGGCTAAGAATAAGGCTGTTTGCGGTGAGCCCAGGCTTCCTCTTAGAAACCCATAGTAAACCCAGCGCCCGATAATGATTAAGAATACCAGTACTGACCCTATCCCATTCTCGCTGAGTTGAAGTAGGATTTCTGAATGCGCACTGCCACCTGAGCCCTGTGGGGGAGAATCGGGGTTCCGCACCGTTAACCTGTTTTCCAAACTTTTCTCTTGGAAGGGAATATAGGTGAACTGATAGGTGCCGGGGCCAAAACCAAACAACGGGCGCTCTTCAAACATGCGCAAGGCGCTTACCCACCTATTGAGTCGTTCAATATTGCTGGCATCTGTTTGAACGTTGGTTACGGACATGCTTTTCTCCACTATAGTGGCCTGGGGATCATGGCTTTGGTATGAATTATAGGTGAATGATTCCTGGATCTTGTCAGTGCCAAACACCCCAAGGTAGACCACGACTAAAGCCACGGGTAAAAGCCAACGCCAAAACTGAGGCAGGTGCATTAATGCCCAAAGAAGTGCCATGAAAGCTAAAGACCATAACGCAGCACGAGAGCCGCTTAGGACGGTAAGAACGGTAGCTATAACGGCAATTAAAATCCAGTTTTTTTGAATTCTTGTTTGGCCCCACGCATACCCCGCTATGATCGCAAGACTTGCCCCAAGTATCGTGTGGCTATAGAAAAAGGGTTGATAGATTCCCGAAATGGTTAGAGGGTTGAAATCAAACTTTATAAACTGGACCAGGCCCACTATGAGAACAGGAACCAACCCCCACATAAAAGGCACAATAGGGAAAGGCTTGCCCCGATTTCCCAATAGCAAGAATCCATAATAGAACGTGAAGACAAATAGTCCATTAATAATCGCAAATTTCAGACTTACCAGAGGGATTTCTGACATCCAAATTCCTGGAGTAAAACTCAGTAGCCAGAGCAGTGGCCATGGATTTTTCTTTATGATGGAGAGGTTTAGGGGTGCTAGAAGCCTGAGAAGGACCACCAAGGAAAGCACCACGATCAGCCCCTCCGCGGGTAGATGTAAATCCCCAAAAGGGAGCTTAACTTTTACTGAAAGAGGAAGCAGCAGTGCAAGAAGTAAATACCCTGTATGTTCCAGTTGACGTTTCCATACCCACCACGCAAGAGACAGGGCGGCAACTGTGGCATAAATCGCCCCCCAATGAAAGTCAAAGTACAGTGCCACAGCGAGCCCCGTGGTTATGGCCAGAAGCAGAGCGATATGTTTGTTTTTTAAGGGCAATGATTAGGCCTTTTCTGATGCCAGAAATTCTGTGGAAACCCCACGCTGCAAGGCAAAGACTACTAGTCCCGACAACAGGGCAATAGCCCAGGCAGGAATATCAGCTCGTCTCGGAGTTTCGCTTGCTACAGAAATCACATAAGATGCCGGAGCCGGTGCGTGTAAGTACTCTTTCAAATTTTCCAGCTTGCGTTCGCTTTTTGTCAATTCAACCACCACGCTTCCATATTGGCGTTCCTTTCTAAAGATGAGTGCGACAAAGGCTAAAGAGTCAGCCTGCGCTTCAAAACGAAGAGAGTCTAACCCCTTGCGTAAGAACTTTTCCTCTTTTTTTAGCGAGGAGGATCTCCCTTGCATTACGTTAAAACTCATACCTACATTCTGTCGAAGCATGCGCTGTTTGATAGAGTCCGCAGCACGCACTGCTCCGTTGGCAATCTCTGCAGCAAGCTTGGCATCAGCAGCTTCTGCACGCACCTGCACCGCGCCGTTTCTTGTTTTGCTAATGTCTAGGGAAAAGTCTGAGCCGTATCGGCTGACCAAAGCCAAATTTAAACTCTGACTGCCCATTAATTCTAAATGCGCATCCACCTCTATGGGTGAACCAAAACCAATGCCATTTTGATCAATTTGCTTCTCAAGCAGCGTGAGCGGGACAAAGAAAATAGTCTCTGCTTCATAGCGAGCTGGACGCACAAAGGCGATGGCGAAGAATACCGCAGCAGCCACGACACTGACAACAATTTGTTTTCTAATCATTTTATTTGCTTTTAACATTGTAGTGATCCATTAATTTTTGTTCCACACTATCTGGAAAGTAGGCAGACGAATGTGCCTCTGCTTCATAATAACTTGAATCACCACTTGCGTTTTCAGTCATGTGTGTCTGAAACTTACCTCTGGCCCATTGTTCTAGTTTTTCAGCGCCTAGAAACTCTAGAATTTGCTCCGTCCATTTGCTGTAAGCTACCGGAGGTTGTGGTTTATTTGGAAAGACAAAGTTGGGCAAGAATGCAGACAACCAGTTGTTCTCTTGAAGGAAATGATCCATAATCTCCGGATGAGTTAGCGGCAATAAAGACGCGGCTTCTGCGGCCGTATAAAGATTCTTTTTCTTCAGCTTTAGTTTTCTCTCGTCCATCAACATATTGATACAGAAGTACTTTTCGGAATTCAATAAAAACAGCTTTTTAAAGCCAATTAAAAATAGTTTTGCCAGCCAGACTCTTCCCGCCTTTGTGATTATGAAAAAGTCTATATCATCCGAGGCGTTCTGCATTCCCATATTTGAAAGTGAGCCAGAAAGGTATACGCCACGGACATAAGGGAACGACTGAATGAAATAGCCCATTCTTCGCGCTATTTTTAGTCTGCCCAGGTTCAAGTTTTGACAATTTTTTCTAACCTGAATATGATCAGGGTTTAACGCGTAAAACCCTTCTGAATAAAACACTTGTTGAGAATCAGCCATGGGCTGCAAGGCACTTTCTAAATCCGCGATAGAAGCTTCAACTCTCAAAAATTTGCGGATCTCTTCAATGTATAGCGGGTGCTTGAAGAATTCGAAATAACGCAATGTTCTTTCGATCTCCTGTTCAATCGAAAATGAAGAATGCGACAATGGGCCCATGTACTTGGATAAGTTAGAAAGGGCAAGTTACAAAAGGGTCACTGGAAGATGTGGCGTAGCTCTTGACTGATCTTGTAAGAAATTTATGAAATCATGAAAAAGCCTGCCAGAGCTTTAGCTCTAATATAAGAGGTGAATCTTTCCTTTGTTTCGCCAACCAGCCCTTGATTCGTATTCAACGAAGTAAATCTTGAGGTCTGCTTGAGAAGCGTACTTTACAAAGTACAGGGTCTTGTCTGCTTGAGATTCATAGTCAACAAAGAACCAATGCCCCTCATTGCCTTTAGCGCGCGAAGCATACTTTTCCTTGAATACAAGAAGGTCAGCTTGAGACTCATATTCTACAACAAAGACTTTTGTGTCCGCTTGTGACTCGTACTTAACAGAGTAAACCGATTGGGCATTCAGCCCAAAAGTAAAAAATGAGCAAAAGGTGGATAACAGAAATAGCTTATTCATTGGATATTGGTTTGTAGCCGAAGATAATAATTCAATAGTAAGATCTTAGAATGAAAGTATCACTAACCAATTTAAGTCGGACCTTTGTTGAGTTGGCTCCAGTTGAAGCGCTAACGGTTCATTCCCAGAAACACTTAAACAACAAAACACATACAATGGAGAGCGCATCAATTATAGCACAGCTTATCGTTTCCGTATCAATCATTATTGTTTGGGTATTTCGATACGACAACATTGTTTCAGAGTTTAAGCAATATGGCCTCTCGGACTTGGTCAGAAACATGGTCGGGGCTTCCAAAATAACGTTAGCAACCATCTTAGCTTTAGGAGTTTGCTACAATGTGCCGGTAGTAGCCGCCTCCTTATTAATGGCCTTTTTAATGATCTGCGCTCAAGCATTTCACATAAAAGTTAAGAATCCTCTGAAAAAATACGTGCCGTCGGCTTTCCTTTTGCTACTGTCCTTATTCATCGCAGCCTATAACTACGGTCTGATTTAAGCAATGGATATCAACCTTGCTATTCTTCTTTTTTCAGCAACTTCTTTTATTGCCTATGGAATAAATTCTTTCTTTTCTAAGAGGATGATTTCGGAATACGAGAGGTGGGGTTATAAAAACCAACGAGTTTTGCTGGCCTGTTGCGAACTTTTAGGTGGACTAGGCTTACTAGTTGGAATGTTTGTTCCCATGATGCTTTCAGTCGCTTCTTTTTTGTTGACGTGCATGATGCTAACAGCAGTTTTCGTTAGGATTAAATTAAAAGAGAGAGCAGTTAAGATGCTCCCAGCGCTTCTCTATGCGGCGCTAAGTTTCTTCATATTCTACAACGCTATTAAATAGTAAAATATTGATAAAAGCTTTAAAAGCTTTTAAAGTCTTCAACTTTAAAACTTTCGGGTATTTTAGAGGTTAACTCACAAAGAGACTTTCTTCCAAAGACTTTGTATCTATTTCTAGAGACAAAGAAATACATGTATTTTAAAAGTCTCTTGGGTACAATATTCAATGCCCATGATAAAACGCTATAATAGCCACCCATATCTTTAACAATCATTCTTAGAGCTAATTCGGCATTGTATCTATCGCCATTTTTAATATAGATTACATATTCCGGGTTATTCAAAGGACTAATTCTTCCAAATAAAAACCCTTCTGGACGGTGCTTGTATATATGTTTGATGACTCCATTACATAAGTTGCAATTTCCGTCGATATAAATAACGCTCATACTACATACATTAGTTTATCATCTAACACCTTAGCAAAGGTAATTGATCATAAAAAAAGCCCTGTTAAAAACAGGGCTTTAATTAATAAGATAAATTTTTTCGTTAAATAAGTTTTAGAACTTTAAACTCAATCCGGCTCTAATCTGCCTTCCGGCTTGATTGAAATCTAACGCTCTAGCGAGTGAAAGATGATGCGCATACGCAACATCTGTAGCATTCAGGATTTCAACATTCCAAGAAAAATTAGAGAAAATTTCACCTGTCAGCGTTGCAGACCACAAACCATAAGAAGGCGTAGATCCATCAAGAAACTTTTTCTCTGTAGGAGAAAGCCTAGATTGTTCTGCATAGAAATCATAATGTATCTCTGCGTG
>DFSH01000031.1:40719-42801 GCA_002378565.1 Flavobacteriales bacterium UBA3442
GGCATCCTTTTGATTGTAATAAAACCTCCATTCCCCACTAGAGTCGCTAGGACTCGTATGGATAAAGTCATTGTAGAATTGATAATACGCACCAACTTGAAGATTAAATATCTCACTATTGTAGCCTGTATTGATTTCGCCACTAAGTAGCTTTTCAGGTGTTAAATTCTCATCTCCAACTTCAAATCGACCCGCACCTATATGCGTTCCAAAAACATATCGCTCCTCTATTTGTGGACCCCTTGTCCCATATGAAATCCGAGATTGAATATCCACATTTTCAGTAAGAGAATGCACCCAATTTAAGAGAAATGAGGCCCCTGAAAAGCCACCAATCTCTCCTCTAAGCCCAGCAGATGCCTTATTCTCTCCCTTTGTTTTACTGATATGTGCAAACAAAGCTGACTGAAACTGATTTTTATTTGGATAAAGAGCCTCTTCAGCATCTGCTCTGTTCTGCAAAGATCTAAATTGCTGTTGGGCTCCAAGTGTTAATAACCCCGCAGAGGATGCCTTTTGTAATGAAGTTGTTTGGCTAGCACTGACAAGATTATATCCTATATGTGGCCCTTCCTCCTCATGACCTGGCTCATCCTCATGATGCTCATCAAACTCTGCACGAGAAGCCGACTGAAAACCAGTGATGTTTCTTAAAGCCCAATCTCCGAGCTTTCTATCTGACTCCCAAGAAATATTCACATTTCTTACTTGTTGATCCCCATGCTCTTCTTCATGACCTGGCTCATCGTCATCATGACCCCCTTCGGGCATTCCAAGAGTTCTTGATACAAGAGAGGTCTTTAGTCTGTGGTTTGTTTTACCTGATTTGAATTTAGAAAGAACCCTAACTGCTGCAGTTTGGCTATGAGATCCATGAACAGTATCCCCATTGCCATCAATATATTCTGGATTCGCACCAAAATATCCTCCAGCATAATAAATTCCTTCGCCTGAGCCCGAGTAATCATATTGACCACTCAAAGGAGACCCATTTACACCACCGGATAATTTTAGAGCATTTGAACTACCTGTCTCTAAAGGTCTTAAATCCGAGAAGTAAAGAACTCCTGCCATAGCATCTGTTCCCAAAGCTAAACTGTTTGGACCAGGAAGAATTTCCACATGATCAATTCCAAGAAGTGGAAAATCAAGACCGTGATCAACGCCTCCTTGTAAATTATCATACCTCCAGCCTTGGTAAGCAGTTACAGTTCGATAACCGCCGAGGCCACGGATCACGGGTTTTACAGTATGATCTCCTACACTCATGAGTTGAAGGCTCGGAGATTGACGTGTCAGGCTATTAAGTGCAGCAGGCCCTTGATCTGAAAGGGTCTTTGTTGGAACAGCAAGAATGTTAGCACTAAAAAAATTAGGATTGTGTGAAATGCCTTCAACAGTGGCTTCACCAAGCTCTATAAAATAGGTTTTTGATGAGTCTACCTGAGCCAATAAGGGTATTGGAAGTAACATCATCCAAATGAAATGTTTCATCGTTAAAAATTTTGAAATTGAAATAATAGTTATTAAATAATTGAATTCTGTCTTTCGCATCGCATTCTCAAAAAAAGGGAATACTGCAGGTATTGAAGCCTCATGAAAAAACTTCAATTCCCGGGAAAGAACTAGTAAAAAGATTTCTAAATAATAACAGGGGGACCTCTCAAATAGCGATGAGTATTTAAACGCTTAAAATGGTCGCTCTTGAACACTTCAAATACGTCTTCCTCAAAAACTAATCTTGGTAGCTCTAAAAAATGATGTCCCCGATCTGAGAGCAATAAACTTGCATCTGACCAAGTGCATGATTCTACAGTCTCATGAAAATGAGTATCTAAATCATTACAAACCGTCTTCTCTTCATGGTGGTGGTGAAGAAGATGAATAGACGGTTCTACAATTCTAAAGAGAAATGTAGACGAGACAACAATAAAGAATACGAATCTTAACAAGATTCAAACATACGAAGTACAACTCCTCGTTAAAAGAAAAAACGGTTACACTATAGAAGTATAACCGTTTTATCATTATATGTTGCTCCTCCTCTTGGACTCGAACCAAGGACCCTCTGATTAACAGTCA
>DFSH01000031.1:43084-50281 GCA_002378565.1 Flavobacteriales bacterium UBA3442
CCAACTGAGCTAAGGAGGAATGTGTTCCTGTTAAGGGGTGCAATATTACAAAGATTCACCCGGTGGGGCAAAGCTTCCCCCTATCTTTGCCCTGAATTTTAAAAAATCGTGAAGATGAGCTTGTTGATCGTAGGAACCGTTGCCTTTGACGGATTGGAGACACCCTTTGGCGTTCGCGAGAAAATCCTTGGTGGCTCTGCCTTGTATGGCTCGTTGAGCGCAGCTCTGTACACTGACGATGTGCAATTGGTGTCCGTTGTGGGTGGCGACTTTCTTGCCTCAGACATTCAGTTAATGGCAGATAAAGGCATCAATGTCGATGGCCTGGAGGTGATTGCAGATCAGAAAACCTTCTTTTGGAAAGGCAAATACCACACGGACATGAATAGCCGTGACACCATAGAAACGCAACTGAACGTGCTGGAGAACTTTGTCCCGAAGGTTCCTGAGTCTGCAAAGTCGTGTGACATTGTGCTTTTGTGCAACCTCGTTCCGGCGATCCAAATGATGGCGCTGAAAGCCATGAATAAGCCAAGCCTTGTCGTGCTGGACACCATGAATTTGTGGATTGACAACACCCTTGAGGATTTATTGGCCATCTTGAGGGAGGTTGACGTATTGACCATCAATGATGAAGAAGCACGTCTGCTGTCTGGAGAGCATAACCTTGTCAAAGCAGCAGAAGGCATCAAGGCCATGGGCCCGTCTGTCTTGATCATCAAAAAAGGCGAACACGGCGCTTTGTTGTTTGGCCCAGAAGGAAGAATCTTCTTTGCCCCAGCACTACCCCTTGCTGATGTGGTAGATCCCACAGGAGCTGGGGACTGTTTTGCTGGTGGGTTTGTAGGGCACCTCGCTCAAACCAATGACTTCTCCTTTGACAACATGAAGCGCGCCTTGATGGAAGCAGCCACCATGGGCAGCATTGCCGTTGAAGCATTTGGCCCAGAGCGCATCTTTGAAGTGACCCATGAAGAGGTCAGGGCGCGTCGCGCACTGTTCACGGATTTGGCTCAGGTCAACTAAGCCATGCGTGCAGATCGCTATCTCTGGTCAGTGAGGTTGTTCAAAACCCGAGGCCTGGCGGCTGAAGCACTAAAAAAGGGCAAAGTCACCATGGACGAAGTCCGCATCAAGGCTTCACGGGTGATGAGTCCTGGCGCCCAGTTTCAGATCACTTACCTAGGGTACAAGCGACAGTTCAAGGTGTTGGCCCTTCCCGTCTCCCGCGTTGGGGCAAAGCTTGTCCCAGACTTGCTTGTGGAGACCACTGCACAGTCTGAATTGGACCGCAGGGACCAGCTTGCGGCGGCCAAAGGGTTTGGCTCTCACCGCGTTGTAGGTAGGCCTACAAAAAAAGACCGAAGGGACATCGAGGATTTCATGAGTTAAGGTGCATAAAGCCACAGAAAACAACGATTTAAACCAGATCTAAATTGGCGGCATCCCGTTATGATAAAGGCTTCCTGCTAAACGGTTGATAACATTTGAAACGGTTGATAACATTTGCTGCTGTGGCGTGATGGTTGTGCCAGGATTTGCCATATTTGTTTAAATCATCCAATTAACCTAAACCCCTTATGATGAAACATGTATTAACAATCAGTGCGGCCATTCTTGCCTTTAGCATGAATGCCCAAGTTGAGGGAGAAGTGATCGAGCTAACAGAGCTAGAAATTGTCTCCTCACGCTACGATGAAAAAGCGCCATTTACGGTGACCAATATCGACAAAAAGCAAATCACTAACACACTTGCATCACGTGACATCCCCGAGGTGCTTAACACGTCACCTTCTATTTACGCAACCAACCAAGGCGGTGGTGCTGGCGACGCCAGAATCAACGTTCGTGGATTCAACCAACGCAACGTAGCTATCATGATTAATGGTGTTCCTGTGAACGACATTGAGAATGGTTGGGTATACTGGTCTAACTGGGATGGCTTAGGTGATGCAACAAGCAACATTCAAGTACAGCGCGGATTGTCTGGTGTCAACTTGGCGGTACCATCTATTGGTGGCACCATCAACATCATCTCTGACCCTGCTCAATACAACAAAGGCGGATCCGTTCGTCAAGAGGTTGGAAGCTACGGCTTCTTGAAGACTGCCATGAGCTTGAATTCAGGTCGTATCAATGACAAAATGGCAATTAGCGCCACGTTGGTTCGTAAAACCGGTGATGGTTTCGCAAAGGGCACATGGACAGATGCATGGGCTTACTACATGGGTGCATCCTACCAGGTTGACGACAAGAACAAGCTGGAGGCTTATGTGATCGGCGCACCTCAGCGTCATGGACAGAACTTGTACAAGCAAAACATTGCTCGTTACTCACACGCATTAGCTGACAACATGGAAGGCTATGACCCCGCAGCGAAGGACGACTACAAAGAGTTTGGTCGCGACTTCAACCAGAACTATTCACCGGTTGACGCTAGCTACGATGGCCAGCAGCACTTCAGCATGTACAACACAACGATTGGTGACCGCAAGGTGACGGATCATTTGAATGAGCGTGAGAACTTTTTCCACAAGCCTCAGATCAACTTCAACTGGTATCACACGGTCAATGACGACATGACGTGGAGCAATATCTTCTACTACAGCGGTGGTAAAGGTGGTGGCACAGGTACCTACGGTTCTGTGAAAACTGATTACGGCGATGGCGGTGGCCTTCGCAATTGGAACGATGAGATTGCTCAAAACCAAGACGTGTCTGATGGCAGCCCTGCTTCAACAGGCATTTTGCGTAATTCAGTTAACCAGCAGTCTACATGGGGTGTGATTTCCAAGCTGTTCCATCAGGTGAATGATGAATTGAAATTGACCTATGGTATTGACGCTCGCACCGCGAAAGTTGGTCACTGGAGAGAGGTTCGCGATCTATTGGGTGGTGAGTACTTTAACTACACAGGCAACGATTTTGATACTGATGCCGCATCACAACAGAAAGGCCTGGGCGACAAGGTTGCCTACTTCAACACGAACACGGTTAGCTGGTTGGGTGGATACCTTCAGGGTAACTACGAAAGTGGCCCCATGACAGTCAACTTCATGACAGGTGTGACTGCAGCTTCCTACAGCTACACGGATCATTTCCGCGCGGCAGGAGCTGGTGATATGGCTTCAGAGAATGGTGAGTTTATGCAGGAGAACAACAACCTTCCAGGTGTGCAGTTCAAAGGCGGTGTGAGCTACCAGATCAACGATGAGCTTCGCGCATTTGTCAACGGTGGTTGGGTTAAAGCAACACCAACGTACGACAAAGCCATCAATGACAATTCTGGCCGCAAGTACGAGCAGACTTTAGCCAACAACGAGACTTTCAAGTCTGTTGAAGTTGGTATGGGCTGGAGCGCACCGAACGGCATCCTTGCCTTGTCGGCAAACTACTACAACACCTTGTGGTTGAATCGTACAAGGTCCTTCTTTGTTGTGGACAGTTCAGGTGCTGAGAGTGCGATCTATCTCCAAGGCATGAATGCCAATCACTCTGGTGTAGAGATTGAAGCATCCATCAAGCCAATGGATGATCTTCGCATTGATATCGGTGCATCATTCGGTGACTGGGTACTATTGGATGACTTGGATGGCGAATACACTGACTATTCTTCAGGTGCTGCTGTATCGACAGATGTTAACTACTACGTTGGTGGTCTACATGTTGGTGACGCACCGCAGAACCAGATCATGGGCTCTATCACCTACACTGGCATCAAGGGGATGAACGCTCGCTTGTCCATGCGCCACTACGATAAGTTCTTCTCTGACTGGAACGTGTTTGATCGTGATGACGCTGCTGATGCAGGTGTTGAGTCATGGCAGATTCCTTCATTCACCTTGGTGGATTTGAACTTGAACTACCGCTTGCCATTTGATTTCAACGGCACAACGGTTGACGCATTTGTTCACGTGTTGAACCTCACTGACGCCCTATACATTCAGGACGCTGTGGACAACTCAAGGTACAATGACTATGACGGGGATCATGATGCGGATGACGCTGAGGTCTTCTTGGGTTTACCACGTCGTTTCAACGTAGGCATGAAGATCAATTTCTGAACGATTTGAATGACTTGAATTCTTAGGAATTCATGCAAAGCCCCCGGCCCTGTGTCGGGGGCTTTTTTTTTGTCTTATAGTTGGCTTGCCTGACTATCTTTGGCCCTTATGATTATACAGATCCTCCAATTCGTTCTTGGCCTTTCATTGCTTGTGGTACTGCACGAGCTTGGCCATTTTATTCCCGCTGTTGCCTTCAAAACACGGGTTGAAAAATTCTACCTTTTTTTTGATCCATGGTTCTCATTGTTCAAGACCAAAATCCGCGGTACGGAAGTGGGTATTGGCTGGTTGCCACTGGGTGGCTATGTGAAGATCTCAGGCATGGTAGATGAGAGTATGGACAATGAGCAAATGCTTCAGGAGCCCAAGCCTTACGAGTTTCGATCTAAACCAGCTTGGCAGCGATTAATCATCCTCTTGGGTGGCGTGACAGTCAACGTCATCACCTCCATCATCATTTATACCGGCATGATGGCTTACTATGGTGAGACCTATGTTGCCACAGAAGACCTCAAGGGAGGCATCATGGTCAACGAACTTGGCCAATCCTTTGGCTTAGCCAATGGTGATGTGGTGATGCTTGTCAATGGCGAACGCCCTCGCCGGTTCAGAGACATTGGAATTGAAATTCTACTTGGCGAAGGCGGCGACGTGGTGGTTGACCGATCCGGTCAACTGATCACCCTACCGATCACCAACGCCTTCATTGCAGAAGCCTTGGAAGCAGAGAGCCCCATCATGGCTCCACGCATGCCATACATTGTCAAAGGCTTCACTGAGGCTAGCTTTGCTGATGAGGCGGGGCTGAAGGTCGGTGATCGACTGATTGCGCTCAATGGCCAAAGCATGCTCTATGTGGACGAGTATTTTGCAGTTATCCCATCCCACCATGGTGAGTCCATTGAGCTCGCCTTTATGCGAGGTGATGACATGCTTGAGGTCATGGTACCCGTGAGTGACTCTGGCCAGATAGGCGTGTTCAGGGAGGATGACCCGAAGGCCATTTTTCCTATCACTACCAAGACCTATTCAGGCATGGCCGCGATTGGCGCTGGATGGAATAAGACCACATCTACATTGAGTTCCTATGCTCGCCAAGTGAAACTCATGGCGACACCAGAAACCGGGGCTCACAAGAAAGCCGGCGGGTTTATCACGATCTTCCAACAATACCCTAGCACATGGGATTGGCAAGCATTTTGGGGCTTCACCGCCTTCTTTAGCCTGGCCCTTGCCTTCTTGAACATCCTTCCCATTCCGGCATTGGACGGCGGGCATGCCATGTTTGTCATCTATGAAATGGTGGCTGGCAAGCCGGCAAGCACCAAGGTCATGGAGGGCGCTCAAATGGTTGGCTTCTTCATATTGATGGGGCTGCTGTTGCTGGTTAACGGCAATGATGTGATGCGCCTGTTTGGCAGCTGATCAGCCTAGGGCAACATCCAAAGTCATCATGATGACAAAGCCACCGATGAATCCCAAGGTGGCGACATCCGTGTTATTGGCCCTCTGGGTTTCAGGCACAACCTCCTCGATGACCACATAGATCATGGCGCCAGCAGCAAAAGCCAAGGCATAAGGCAAAAACGGCTGCATGATCATTACTGTGGCAGCACCGATGACACCTGCAACGGGTTCCACAATGGCGGACAGCTGTCCGTAAAAGAAACTTTTTCTTTTGGAAACACCCTGTCTTCGAAGAGGAAAGCTAACAGCCATGCCTTCGGGGAAGTTTTGAAGCCCAATACCAATAGCTAAGGCGACAGCTGCGCCAATGCTTGCGCCATCAACGCCTGCTGCAGCTGCACCAAAGGCCACGCCAACGGCTAGCCCTTCAGGGATGTTGTGCAAGGTGATGGCAAGCACCAGCAGCGTGGTGGATTTCCAATCTGTTTTGATGCCCTCTGCTTCATTTCGGTTGAAGTTGATGTGAAGGTGGGGAATCAACTTATCCAATCCGTAGAGGAACAGGGCACCAGCCAGAAATCCAATTCCTGGGGCAAGCCAAGGAATTTTCCCTTGAGCCTCAGACATCTCAATGGCAGGGGCAAGCAAGCTCCAATAGCTGGCGGCCATCATCACCCCACCGGTGAACCCCAACATGCCATCCAGAACCTTCCTGGACATCTCTTTGAACAAAAAGACCAATGCAGCTCCGCTTGCAGTCACTAGCCACGTGAAGGTGGTAGCATACAAGGCAAGAAGAATGGGGTTGATGTTGGCGAGATTCTCAAACATGGTAGTGGCAGCTATGATATGACGCAAAGTTAGCCTATCCTAACTGCCCCTGCAAATGCCTGTGGTGATGGCCTATCTTTGGGGCATGCCAATCTCAAAGTCCTTTGTGCTGCCCGAGGGCAAGGCCATCTATTTTGCCAGCGACCTGCACCTTGGGGCGCCAGACGCGCCCACGAGCAAGCAGAGGGAGCAGCGATTTTGTGCCTGGCTGGAGAGCATCGCTGCGGATGCCACGGCCTTGTATTTGGTTGGCGATGTTTTTGACTTTTGGTTTGAGTACCGTCATGCGGTCCCTAAGGGGTATGTGCGTTTGTTAGGTCAATTGGCAGCGCTGTCGGATCAAGGTGTGCAGCTGCACGTCTTCACGGGCAACCATGACTTGTGGATGGCTGACTACCTGGCCAAGGAGTTGGGGGCAGTGATACATCACGGGCCAGTAGTCCACCAATGGAATCAGCAACGGATTTATATTGCTCATGGCGACGGGTTGGGCCCTGGTGACCGAACCTACAAAGCCCTGAAGCGGGCCTTCACCAACCCATTGCTTCGTTGGTTGTTTCGTTGGATCCATCCAGATATTGGCATTCCTTTTGCGAGTCGTTGGTCCCGATCCAGCCGCAAGCGAAGTGGGCATTTAGACAACCGATTCATGCCAGTGAACCAGGAGCCTTTGTTTGTCCACAGTGCGGCCATTCATGGAGCCACTCAGGCAGATGTCTACGTTTATGGCCACCGCCACAAGCCCATGGAGTCTCAATCAGAAGGCTGGCATTTTGTCAACCTTGGGGACTGGCTTTGCCACGACAGCTATGGTCGCCTAGACAAGGATGGCATGGTTTTGACCATGCCCGACAAGGCATAAAAAAACCCGACCAAAGGCCGGGTTGATGGT
>DFSH01000016.1:0-160 GCA_002378565.1 Flavobacteriales bacterium UBA3442
CCCGA
The DNA here is from genome assembly GCA_002378565.1 of Flavobacteriales bacterium UBA3442. Taxonomy (GTDB): domain Bacteria; phylum Bacteroidota; class Bacteroidia; order Flavobacteriales; family Schleiferiaceae; genus TMED14. The sequence continues at coordinate 6 of DFSH01000016.1, forward strand.
GCCAACCCCAACACCTGAAACCGTCAAGCCTGAACCCATCAAGCCCAAACCCGTCGTTGAACCCAAACCACAGCCATCCAGCCGGCTAACCGGCGCATTGACAAGCACAAGCCAAACAGCCAAATCCCAACCTTCCACTGGCAGCGGGCAAGGCA
>DFSH01000016.1:446-1485 GCA_002378565.1 Flavobacteriales bacterium UBA3442
GAGGGGCTTGGCGGCAACGGAAACAGCGGCAACTACCAGTTGGGTAATCGCATCGCTCAAGTGATGCCAGAGCCCACCTATGACTGTGCGGGGGAAGGTGTCGTCATTGTGAAGGTCTATGTGAATCGATCTGGCAAGGTTGTGAAGGTTGAAGGTGGGCAACGCGGAACCACTGCCCCATCCTGCTTGATTAAACGGGCTGAAACTGCTGCAAAACTGACCACCTGGGAAGGCGACCCATCTGCCCCTGAATTGCAAACCGGCAGCATTACTTATCGCTTCAGCAGAACCTGATGTCAACCTACGAGGACATCATGGATTGGCTGATGACCCAGCTGCCCATGTTCCAGCGGCAAGGCTCTGCCAATTACAAAATTGATCTCAGCAAGACCCAGGCCTTGATGGCCTACCTAGATCACCCCGAACGAACCTTCAAAAGCATCCATGTCGCAGGGAGCAATGGCAAAGGTTCCACCTCACATATCATGGCATCCATCCTTCAAGCAGAAGGTCTGAAGGTTGGCTTGAGCACGTCGCCCCACATGATGGACTTTCGTGAGCGAATCAGGCTCAATGGGGACATGATTCCCAAATCCTACGTCACCGCTTTTGTTGATGACCATCGGGCTGCCTTTGAATCCATGTCTCTGTCCTTTTTTGAGATGGCCACGGGATTGGCCTTTTGCTATTTCAGAGATGTGCAGGTTGATGTGGCCATCATCGAAGTTGGCATGGGTGGTCGACTTGATAGCAGCAATGTCATCCAGCCAGAAATCAGTGTCATCACTAATATTAGCCTGGATCACCAAGCCTTTTTAGGCAATGACATCGGCAGCATTGCCAGAGAAAAAGCGGGCATCATCAAAGCAGGCATTCCTGTGATGATTGGCCGTCGACAAACTGAAACCACAGACGTTTTTCTAGCAAAGGCTCAGGCATCCGGGTCAGACATTCAATGGGCTGAGGACTTGAAAGCCCAAGGGATGTCATTGCCCGATTGCGATTTACAAGGGCATTACCAAAGGGAAAACACCTTGAC
>DFSH01000016.1:1790-4954 GCA_002378565.1 Flavobacteriales bacterium UBA3442
TTACGGGGCAGCACATGTTGCCTCATCAACTGGACTCATGGGGCGCTGGCAAATCTTGCAACAACAGCCCTATGTGGTGGCCGATACCGCTCACAACGCCGATGGACTGCAGGCTTCCATGGCGCAGTGGGAATCCGTCATGGCCGGCTACGAAACAGGCATCATGGTGATTGGCATGGTCGATGACAAGGATGTTGAACACATGCTTTCCTTCCTCCCTCCTTCAGCAAATCTGATATTCTGTGCCCCTAGCATTCCCAGGGCCATGCCCGCCAAAGCATTGGCAGAAACAGCCGCACGCTGTGGTCGACCGGGGACTTGTTCAGGGACGGTTGCAGCAGCCTATGAACTTGCCCTGCAGCAGGCCGATGCCAAGAGCTGCATTTACGTCGGGGGTTCTTCTTTTGTGGTGGCTGATTGCCTTGAGCACCTCGCTAAAAAGGCCTAGAACCTGTAGCTCAAACCCGTGGTTGTGCCAAAGGTGAATTGTGGCACATCCGTCCCTGAAGGGTAGGAATCGTAGCGCAATGATCCACGAATAACCAAGTTCAAATCGGGTGAAAGGGGGGTGCTGAATCGGGTATCTATTACCGTGCGGAGGTCATCCCACTTGCCAAATTTTGGTTGGTAATAGGCAATGGTATTCCAGTGATACTTACCTGCAATGACCTGATTCATTGACAGGTAGGTGCTCATGCGAAAGGCAGACTCATAAGCCCCCGTCACATAGTCCACATCCAGCTCATACATCACCAATGGACTGATGAAGAATTTCAAGCCCTCAGAATCCACGGCCATGTAACGTGGTCCCAAGCCCACATTGTAGCGCTGCGCAATGCGCATAGGAATGTTAGACTGCCATTGGAAAAACACCTCTGCTGTCCACTCCTCATCGATGATGCGGTTGTAACGGCCATGCACAAAACCATTTTGCTCAAAAACTAAATTATCACCACCCAATCGGGTAGAGAAATTGCTAGAAAAAATGCCGTAGTAGCTGTCTTTGCCTTCACTGTGCCGAATATTGGCAGCGGTATTTAGCCGAAGCAAAATATTCTGGGTACCTCCCAAGTAAAAACTGCCATCAAGCATGCCATGGCTGCCTGCTTCATCGCCCGTTCGTTCGCGCATGGCCTCTACATTGACCACTTGCCCCTGCAAGATACCAAAGGGCATTAGTGAGGCAAATAACACAATGAATACAGGCAAAGACAGACGAAGTGGCATCAGACAAAGGTAATGGCATGGCTCTTGTGTAAATTGCCCCTATGAAATCCCCACTTCCTTTCGCCCTAATTGGCCTATTCAGCTTGACAATGCATGCTCAGCACGAAGACCTGACTCAACGCATCCAAGCCTTTCAAGGCGATGTGAGCCAAACTTATGAAGTCAAAACCCTGAACATGGGTGGGCAGCAACTGGGCGCCATTGACAATGAACAACCAGAGTTTACCAATCATTTCAAGTTCAAGGCCCTGGAGAAATCTTTGGACAATATTGACAGACAGGTCAAGTTTTCAGCCTATGTGCATGTTTATCACTTTGACAACCAAGAGGATTTGGATTGGGCCATGAAAAATTGGCTGAAGTCATTCATGGACAACCAAAAGCTACGTCCGGGAAGAGACAGTCGCCAGTTGGCCCATGCAGATCCAGCTGTGATTGTTATCCATCAAGGAACCATCGCCGTCCTCACGCACCCCTGCACCCAGTTTGAAACCCTGGCATTCCGGCAATGGCGTAGCTTGATGCTGACCTACTTTGGCGGCGATGAAGCGGTAGTCATTGAGATCGCGGGTTGCGAGGGGCCTGTGATGTGGACAAAGAACGCCCCGGACCCAAGGGACCGACTCTGGCGCTAAGACTCACAGCCAATGCCACATGCCGGCCTAGCACATGCTTGGTTCCATCAAGATCAGCAGCGCTTCGTGCCACACGACACAGATGCCATAAATGCGCCTGACCTTGCCGCAAACCCTCCTTCAACATGGCTTCATGGGCAGAGGGTGCCAATTGGAAATGGGATTGGATCACCGATTTGCTGGCAAAGGCATTCAGTACGCCACGTTTCGCTTGAACTGCCCTGGCCTTTTTGCATCGGTAAATCAGCTCATCCCACTGTGCTTTAACCTTACCTGCCTCCATGACATGCATCAAGTGAAAAGCCTGCAGCAATGTCACGTTGAACTTTCTCTCATGAGCGGACAAGGCTGAAGGCGTGCACAGGCAGGCTTGCGATTGCGACCCCTGGTAGCCACAAGCGCAAGGGTTACGGGCAAGCAGAAGCCACCGCCTATCCGCAGGGGAATGCGTGGCCATCATCGCCTGCCCCATGGCTGACAAGATCGATGCTGGCAAGACCTGTGCTTGATTCACAAACAACAAACCACCCGTTGATTGATCCCATTCACCGCTGGGGCTAAAAAACGCTTTGACTGACAGCATGCCAGCTGGCTCGCGGAGTGGCAGCTGCCGCTTGTGCAATACCTCCAAAACCTTGTGAAGGGCATGAGCAAAGGCCACCTTGTCTTGATCAGGATGCCCTTCAAGCAATAAAGGATGTCCACCACTTGCCACCAATTCAAAGACCAACCAAGTGCTGGCATCCCAAGCAATGTCTGGCCAAGCTATCTTGCGGACTGCGTCATGCCCTGCAAGCTGCCCCCAATGCTTCATGGTGTCAATTGCTTGCGATACATGATTGACCGCTGTCAATGGCGGTAAACGCCTGATAGATCGCTTCACTTGAGCCACCCCGCCCTTGTCTGGCTGACAAAGTCGCCCTGAAAGATTCAAGGCCCCAAGGGCCCACACATGATGGGGTGGCACTGGCATGCGTGCCGTCGCCATGGCGATGGCTAGGGCCATCGGTAGATCTAATGTGGCACCAGACTTGTGCATGTCTAAGGGGTGCAGCAACATGGTGATTCGCTTGCCAGGCCAACGCCATCCCATGGATTGAAAGGCTGCACGGATTCGATCTGGCGCTTCTCGCATCACGGGATCTCTTGTCCCAGACATTTGAAATTTTAACCCGGGTTCCGCTGACACTTCAATGCGGATGGCTGTGAGTTGCCCTCCATGCAAAAGGGCACTGTGTACTGTGGCAATCATAGGCGCAATCTGCCACCTACAAACCCCATCACCCGGACAGAAAACGGATG
>DFSH01000043.1 GCA_002378565.1 Flavobacteriales bacterium UBA3442
ATCCTGATCACCGGATTGCAGCGTTTGGAATACCGGGGCTATGACTCTGCAGGGATTGCCCTGAACAACGGCAAGCTAATCACACACAAGGCTAAGGGCAAGGTGCAAGACTTGATTGACCTGATGGGCAAGGTGCCTGAGTCTACCATAGGCATTGGCCACACCCGATGGGCTACCCATGGTGAACCCAATGACATCAACGCTCACCCACACTTGTCGCAATCAGGCCGCCTGGTGATGGTGCACAATGGCATCATTGAAAACTATGAGGCTCTCAAATCTTTCCTTGCAGGCAATGGGTACCAGAGCGTGAGTGATACTGACACGGAGGTCTTGCTCAACCTGATTGAGTTCTTTCAAGAACGAGAGAAGGTGAAGCTGGAAAAGGCAGTGAGGTTAGCCCTCAATGAAGTGGATGGCGCCTATGCCATTGCTGTAATGGATCGGGACGACCCAGAAAAAATCGTGATGGCCCGCCTTGGCTCGCCTTTGGTTATTGGCATAGGCAACAATGAGTTTTTCATTGGTTCAGACGCCACACCATTTTTGGATCACACCAAGCGCGTGGTCTATTTGGAAGATGGAGAGATGGCTATGGTCAGTCGCGACGGTGGATTGACCATTCGAAAAATTGAATCAGATGAAAGGGTGAGTGCTGAAATCAATCAACTCAAACAGGAGATATCTAGCATTGAAAAAGGGGGATATGATCACTTCATGCTCAAGGAGATTTTTGAGCAACCTCGATCCATTCATGACACCATGCGTGGTCGTGTTGACCCAAAAACGGGCACAGTGAAAATGGCAGGATTGAAAGCCATTCATGACTCATTGATGGATGCAAATCGCTTGATATTGGTTGGTTGTGGTACATCCTGGCACGCTGCCATGGTTGGAGAGTACCTGATTGAAGACCTTGCCAGAGTCCCCGTTGAGGTGGAGTATGCGTCTGAATTCCGCTACAGAAACCCTGTATTAGGGCCAAAGGATGTGGTGATTGCTGTATCCCAATCGGGAGAGACAGCAGACACCTTGGCCGCGATCAAGATGGCTAAAAAAGCTGGTGCTACAGTGTTTGGTATTTGCAACGTGGTGGGCTCATCAATCGCTAGGGAGACCAATGCAGGCGCGTTCACCCATGCGGGACCGGAGATTGGCGTGGCATCTACCAAGGCCTTCACAGCGCAGGTGACTGTGCTGACATTGATAGCTATTTACTTGGGCCATAACAATCAGAACCTGAGCAAAACTAAGTCCACTAAACTCATGAAGGCTTTGGCAGCCATTCCTTCCAAAATTAAAAAGATGCTGGAGCAAGAAAGCGCCATTAAAAAGGTGGCTAAAAGTCTGAGTCAGGCCAACAATGCCATCTTTTTGGGCCGAGGTTTGAACTTCCCCGTTGCTTTGGAAGGAGCTCTGAAGCTTAAAGAGATTTCTTACATCCACGCTGAAGGCTACCCGTCAGCTGAGATGAAGCATGGACCGATTGCCTTGATAACGGAAGAGATGCCCGTCATTGTCCTGGCCCCTAAAACAGCTCTCTACAGTAAATCCTTGTCTAACATCCAAGAGGTGAAAGCAAGGAAGGGCTATGTCATTGCCATTGTATCTGAAGGCGACGTGGATGTAGCGAAGCATGCAGATGTGGTCATCGAGGTGCCTGAAACAGAAACGGAGTTGCTGCCCTTGTTGACGACCATTCCTTTGCAACTACTTAGCTACGACGCGGCTGTGGTGCGCGGGTGTAACGTGGATCAGCCAAGGAATTTGGCTAAGTCAGTCACCGTGGAGTAGTAATACAAAATCAAAATTCTTACCCCCGATTTTACACAATAACTTTCTCATTATCAGTAATTACAACTCACCTTTAGGTCGGCATGACAAATCACGAAATCACAACATTTCTTGGGACCCTGCAAGATCAAGTTGCAGTGGAATCGTTGGCAAAGCTTTCAGCTATTTCTACAAGTATTTCCTTGCCGAAAGGTACAACTTTGATGGAGGAAGGAAGTGCCCATGATTACTTCTACATTTTGGTCAAAGGCAGTGCCAAAGCTTACCATTGGAATGACGGAGAGGCCGTCTGCAATTGGTTTGCATTTGAGAATGATGTCCTTACCACGATAGGGGCATATGATGGGGGAGCTTCCAACGAAACTATTGAGTTATTGGAGGATGTTAAGTTGATCCAAATCAACACGAACGAGTTTAACCATCTCTCCAAACACAACTTGAACATTGGTCGATTGAGTTTCCATTGGTTCTCCGAGTACACGAAATTTTTGAGTCAACGGGTTGACCTCCAGTCGTTGCCTTCACTAGACCGATACGAGAAAATCACAAAAGCTCATCCCGAATTGCTTCAGCGTGTTTCCTTAAGAGACCTTGCTTCATATCTAGGCATGCGCCAGGAAACTTTGAGCAGAGTGAGAGCCAAGGTTCGATTTTGACATTAGTCAATTGAATTTAGGTCTTTTGTTCTTTATGTTTGCGTCATCAAACTAAAAAAAGAACGAAAATGAAAAATATCCTTTCCTTACTTCTAGTGGTGATCGTTTATGCTCCAGTATCTGCTCAACTCAATTTCGAATACGACGGCGTCACTCGTACCTATTATATGGACGGACCTGATCCCATCCCGCAAGGCGCGCCCCTTGTCTTTGTACTTCATGGCTATAGCAGCAGTGCCCAGATGATCCGGAGTTACAGCGGATTCTCCCAGTTGGCACAACAGGAAGGGTTCGTCGCCGTCTTTCCGCAGGGTACGAACGACAGCTACAACACCGCGCACTGGAACGCCAACCTACCTGGAAGCACCACAGATGACCACGGCTTCCTTGTAGCCTTGGCCCAGCATCTGCAACAAGAACATGAACTAAGTGTAGAGTGCACCTATGTCTGCGGTATGTCAAATGGCGGTTTAATGAGTTATTCTCTGGCCTGCGAGCATCCAGACGTCTTTTCCGCTATCGGATCAGTAACCGGCACCATGAGTACAGCGGACTTCGGGTGCACCCCGCAGGAGGTAGTGCCCATTATTCACCTCCACGGAACAGAGGATGATATTGCCTCTTATGACAACGGTGTTGGGTACCCGGGATGGGGCAACACAGGTGTCCCCGACATCATCGGGCACTGGACCGGTCTCATGGGCACCACCACCCTGAATGTAACACAACTGCCCAATCAAGAAGCTGTGGATACCACATCAGTCGACTTCTTTCAACAT
>DFSH01000012.1 GCA_002378565.1 Flavobacteriales bacterium UBA3442
CACTGTGCATAAATCCTGAATGGACGGCACAAAGGCTTCATGCATCAGCTTATTTTTGAATAATGCCACGCTTGAAGCTGTTTTTGCTGTTTTTGCTGACGATTGCCCTTGATGGGCCATTGGGTGCCCTTGACGGGGTGCCCTTGAATAGGCTGAGTCTAGACATGGAGGCAAGCATTGATGTGTTTGAAAAGCAGGCAGCGTCAGCGCCAATTTACTTGGATACCCGTGCATTGCAAACCATGCGATCCTACTTGATTCACGACGATGTGCCACGGCACTCAATTTATGGTTTACACACGGCGTCATTGATGCGCTATGCAGGCATTGTTGATGCTGATTCGAGCACCTGTTTTGCGGTAGCTCAGACCCTTTGGTCGGATTACTATTGTGAATTCAAGGATTCCTTGGCCGCTAACATGGCTTTTTTGCATTCCCCAACCCATGTCCGACGTGAAGGCCTCATCACAGCAAAGGCATGGAATGCCATCAAGGAGGAGGCTTTGATGGTTGCAGGGATGGACGCGCACAACCGCAATGATGGAGCGGATGAATCACAAGCCTCCGTGGCAGTGGATTTAGCTGATATCCCTTTGTTTGTGTCCTATGTGGTGAAAACAGGTGATAGCCTGTGGAAGATACAGCGCCACTTCCCTCACATGCACTTGGATGCATTGATACAGGCGAACCATGGTAAGGAAACCATCTACCCTGGTCAAGTCTTGATGATTCCTTTATGAAAAATAATGCAAACCTTCCCGGTGGGTCGGCAGCTGCATTTATTGCGACCCTGCTCCTGGCTTTTGGCTTGATTTCCTATGTGAATCCCCAATCGAGTTATGTGTTGTTTGGCAATGTGGTTTTTCATGTGCCTCAGTGGGACCCATTGGGTGAGCGCAGTGGCAGTGATGCAGTAGACGCCATGGTCATTGAAGCCATTGCAGTGATGGATACGAATGTGGTTCTGGATGTGAAAGAGCCATTGGCACCCTTCAAATCAACACCCCTTGTTGAGCAATCCCCCAATTTGCCCGTGGTTAAACTGCCTGCGCCCGGTCCCGGTCAATTGCTGTTCAAAGAGTCGTCATCTGGATGGGTCAAGTTTGCGGCAGCCTTGCATCGAGTGAAGCCACAAGGTGATCCCCTGCGGATCATCCATTATGGGGATTCGCAAATTGAAGGGGACCGCATGACAGGTTTGCTGCGCAGTTATTTCCAAAGCCGCTACGGTGGAACGGGTCCAGGTATGCAGCCCCTAGCGCCCTTTGTGCCCCATGCGGCAGTGAAGCATGAGACAGTTGGAACGTGGCATCGCTATGTAAGTTTTGGCCGCAGGGATCAACGGTTGACATCGGGCAAGTATGGCAGCCGAGGGGTTGCGCACACCTACATGCATGACAGCAGCCGGAAAGAGGGCTTTGATGCCGTGGCGCATTTTCAATCCAGGGGTTGGGGCAGCCGGTCCTTTCGCAGTTACCGCCGAGTGACCTTGTCACATGGGCCCATAACTGAACCCTTTGAGTTGTCGGTGTTTAGCCATGACAGCCTGTGGCAGTCAGGTTTCATGGAGCCAGGTCCAGCTGGTCACATCGTTTTGGAGTCAAAACAACCCATTTCAAATGTATCATTGGCATTCAAAGGACCTAGCCCGGTATTGAACCATGTGAGTCTGGATGGCATGGGTGGCGTGGCAGTTGACAATGTAGCCATGCGCGGATCGTCTGGCTACACGTTCACGTTCATGGATGAGGCGCACTTTGGTAACAGCTTGAAGGCTAGCAATGTGGGCTTGATCATCTTGCAGTTCGGGGGCAACAGCATCCCATACATTGATTCTGAGGCAAAGGCCAAGACCTATGGTCGAAAAATTCAACGGCAAATCCAACTCTTCAAGCGCTTGTTGCCAGAAGCAGACATCTTGTTGGTTGGCCCCAGCGACATGGCAAACAAGGAGGGGTTGGCCTGGGTGAGTTACCCCTTTGTGGCCTCTGTCAGGGATGCAATGCAAGGGGCAGCCATGGCTGAAGGTATTGCCTATTTTGACATGCTAGAGCTGATGGGGGGTGTTGGCAGCATGTCCATATGGGCAACAATGAAGCCACCGTTGGCGGGGCCAGACCACATCCACTTTACCTCAGCTGGCGCTCGGTTGGTAGGCAAAGCCTTGGTGAAGGCTATTGACAATGAATTGGCACGCCATGCGCATTGAACGACAGATGATCTGGGTGGCCTTGATTGGCTTGCTACCTTTTGGCGGGCGTCTTGACGCACAACCCATTGCGCTGAGATCATTGCCATCCGTTATGCCCATTCCTGCAAGGCCTAATCAGCTGGACTTTCCATTGGGAACCAAGCAATTTGACGCTGTGTGGCAGAAGATGGACACATTGATTTTTAAGGGCAAGGGGCATGTCAACATGGTTCATGTGGGTGGTTCCCATGTGCAGGCAGGTCTGCTTACGGATGCCATCCGCTACCGCTTGCAGTCCATGGCGCCTGGGCTATCGGGAGAGCGGGGCTTTTTCTTTCCCTACAAGGTGGCTCACACCAACAATCCCGCTTCCTACCGGGTCAGCTACACTGGAGAGTGGACCGGTCAACGTTGCTCCGTCCCCTACCACAATGGACCATGGGGTGTGTCAGGGATACGAGCTTGGACAATTGATAGCCTGGCAACGGTGCATGTGCATGGCAGGGAAGAGGCCCTTGCATTCAACCATTTGCGCGTCTTCTCTGCGCCTTCGGATAGTTCCTATGCAGTGAACATATTGGGAGACCCTGATACCTCATGGTACAATGCCTCCTTACAGGCCTATGAAGCTCGGTGGGAAACACTGCAGGACAGCATTGAGTTTGCCTTGCAATCGAGCGATTCCACCCATTGGTTTTCCTTGGAGGGTCTTCAAGTCTTGCGGGATGACATTGGCATTAGGTATCATGCGATTGGCACCAATGGCGCAGCCACTCACAGCTACTTGAAATGTGAGCGATTTGTGGATCAGCTCCATGCATTTCCCCCTGATCTAGTGATTTGGGGATTGGGCATCAATGATGCCTACAAGCAAATTGGGCGTTTTGATACCGTCGCCTATGAACAGCATTACGATAGCTTGGTTGCTTGGGTACAAAAGGTGAACCCCCATGCAGCCTTTATTTGGGTGACGAACAATGACAGCAAGTACAAGGGCAACTACAACCCCCATGGAGAAATGGTTCAGCGCGTGATGCGGCGACTGGCTCGAAAGCACGGTGGTGCGGTGCATGATTTCTACCACATGATGGGTGGTAGCCGTTCCATCAATTTCTGGATTCGCAAAGGCTGGGCAAAAAAGGACGGCATCCACATGACCCATGCAGGTTACGCTATACAGGCAGCATGGCTGGCTGAGGCTATTGAATGGTCCTACTTAAATCACTTCAAATCATGATGGATTGGTTGTTTGATTTACTGCGGTATGACCCCCAGGCTCCCCTGTTGTTTGTGGATCTGTTTTTTTGGGGCTTCTTTGCTGTGTCCTTGCTTGGCTTAGCTTTTCTTCAGCGAAAAATGGCCATGCGCAATGCCTACCTCTTTGCCATCAGTTTGTTCTTTTATTACAAGGTCAGTGGCCTCTTTTTGTTGTTGTTGGTTTTCAGCACGGTATCGGATTATTTGATTGGTCATGCCATGCATCGGACCGACACAACATGGAAGCGGAAAATGTGGCTCTTTGCCTCGGTATTTGTGAACCTTGGTTTGCTGTTTTACTTCAAGTATGCCTATTTCCTTGCAGATTTCTTTTCGGATGCCTTTGGGTTATTGTGGGAGCCAAAGCCCTACATGGCTATTTGGAGCAATGCCACCTTTGGCTCTGACTTTGTTGAGACAGCCATCATCTTGCCCGTGGGGATCTCATTCTACACCTTCCAGTGCTTGAGTTACACCATTGACCTCTACCGCAAGAAAATCAAACCGGTCAATCGGGTGCTGGATTTCGGATTTTTTGTCAGTTTCTTTCCGCAATTGGTGGCCGGCCCAATTGTGCGTGCCTCAGAGTTTTTGCCCCAGCTGTACAAGGAAACAAAGCTCACCAAGGCTGCTTTTGGTCTTGGCCTGTTTTGGATACTCAATGGCTTGATAAAGAAAATGGTCTTGGCTGATTATGTGGCAAGCAATTTTGCAGACAGGGTCTTTGCACAGCCCACCCTTTACTCAGGCCTGGAGTGCATCATGGCACTCTTTGCTTATTCGCTGCAGGTCTATGCAGACTTTAGTGGGTATACTGATGTGGCTATTGGTGTGGCCATGCTGATGGGATTCACGCTGACCAAAAACTTCAATTCACCCTACAAAGCTACGTCAGTCTCTGATTATTGGCGCCGTTGGCATATCTCATTGAGTTCCTGGCTAAGGGACTATTTGTACATCCCCTTGGGTGGTAACAGAGAGGGCTCATTGGCCACCTATGTGTTGATCTTTCTTGCTGCTGTGGTGCTGAGTATCATGTCAGACACCTGGTTGGTGCCTGTCGGCATGGCTTTGTTGTTGGTCACGGTGTATGCTTTGGCCCGTTGGGTGACAGCGTTTCGCCAATGGCTCAACACCAACATCAACATCATGTTAACCATGCTGCTTGGTGGTTGGTGGCATGGCGCCTCATGGAACTTTGTGACTTGGGGTGGTTTGAATGGCTTGGGGCTCGTTGGGTACAAGTTGTGGAAGCAAATCAGGCCTTGGACACCTCAAAGCAATGTCTTTGCCAGGGTGTGGGCGATTGCCATCACCTTGACCTTTATAACCTTCACTAGGGCTTGGTTTCGTGCGCCTGGTTGGGATGAGGCCATCAGTATCCTAACGCGATCTTGGACAGCCTTTGATGCCTCATTGACGGGGGATATTCTCCATGGTTTCTGGAAGCCCCTTGCTGTGATGCTTGTAGGCTACCTCATTCATTGGATTCCAGAAACCATGAAGCATTCTTACAGGCAGCGCTTTGCTCATGCCCCTTGGTATGTGCAGTGGTCCCTAGCATTTGGCGCCATGCTCTTCGTGTTTCAGTCCATGTCAGCTGGCAGCCAGCCCTTCATCTATTTCCAATTTTAATGGCAGTCAGATTGGCTTTCATGACCATGGCATAGCTGCGGTACAATTTAGCGCGACGCATGATTCGACGCTGATAGAAGGCGCCAGGACCACGGGCAAATTGGTCAACATGACCTTTCCATACGGTAGCCAGGTACCCTTTTTTTTCTGCTTTCAGTGCCTGTCTGCGAACGGGGGTTGGCCCCGTGTTGTAGGATGCCAGCACAAAGGGCAGTCGTTCGTCTTTCGCTACGCCAAATCGCTCCCAATACCTGTCCAAGAATTTCAAGTAGGCGAGGGAGGCTTCAATGTTCACGAGGGGGTTTAGTAGCTTGCTTGTGTCTGTCCCTAGTCGATAGGCTGTGTTTGGGAGGACTTGCATCAGACCAACAGCACCTGCAGATGAAATGATGCTGGCATTGAAACGACTTTCTGTGTAAGCCAATGCCATCAGTGTGTATGGGTCAATGGTGTGGCCATGAAACAGGCTATCCATCCCTGTGATATCAACCCCATGACCCATGCCATGGTGACGGAAAATGGCTTTATTTCGGCGGGCCAACGGGCTAGATAGGTAGGCAGTCAGGGCTTGCTGGAGGCTGCTGTCTGAAGGGCTGCTGTACCAGCTGATACCGCCTTGTCCGATCAACAGAAGGCTGTCAAGGGGCTGATTGATGAGAAAGTCCGGCCGCATCAACAGGCTGTCTGTACTGAAGCGGTACATGTTTGTCTGGTGCGTGAGGATGGTGATGCTGTCTTGCTGCCATAAGCCTGCATAGGTTGGCGCATTATTCAGGATGTAAACACTGTCGGCATGGCTGGCAACATGCCAGGCACAAGTTCTGATGCGAGACGTTCTTGCCAGGCCGTCAAGGTATTGCTCAGGCAGTCCCCCTATGGCCACATCAACTCGCCCTTGCCGCAATGCCTTCAGTGCAGCATTGGCACTGTGAACACAAACCCATTC
>DFSH01000004.1 GCA_002378565.1 Flavobacteriales bacterium UBA3442
TCTACCTTCATCGAAAGCAACTCTCGGTTGAGCGCCTCTGGCCGTGGCCAGGGGTAAAGGATGACTTCTTCCAGCTCCACACTTAACCATTGCATGGTAACAATAGCTAGGTAGGCATCGCCAATCAGGCTGTCGGGAATGTAGAGCTTGCTTGGCTCAAAGCCAAACCGCTTGATCAGGATGCTGTCGCCGGGAACGGCAACCATGGAAAAGAACCCATCATCGCCAGATTGGCTGTTCAAATCTCGCCCTATAACAGATATGTTGGCGTTGGGGACATGTTGTGCACTGGAGTCAGTCGTTAAAATGACACCGCTTACTTGAACAATGCGCTCTTGCGCAAGGAGCTGGAATCCAAACAGGAACAATAAAAGGGCAAGGAATGGCTTCATGGGGTCGACTGCTTTCAAAAAGAATGCCTAAAGGTAGTTGCATTGCCTGCTTCATCTTCTGCCACAACGACCAATTCACCAGATTCAGGTAAATCTGAGACCAGGAGTCGTTGGTTTTTTGCATCATGGTAGGCCCACACCCACTGCCCATTTACGGTAACTGTCATGCTTTGGATGTCCAGCCGATTGTCAGCAAGGTGGAGGGTGGCAAGAGATCCCTGGCGTTGAATCCATCGAATGGTCGGTGCTGTGGTGTCGACGCTTAGTTGCATGTGACCCCATTGCTTGCTTCTAAATTGAAGGCGACCATCCGTCAACAAACGACCAACAAGTCGAGACTGGTTACCGCGAAAATCAGTGACAATTAACAGGGTTTTATCCAAAGGTTCTGTCCATTCCTTGGAAACGGTCCAAGTGTAAGTGAAGGGCTTGAGTACGGGCGCAGTGCTGGACAAGGACCATTGCCATTGCTTGTCACCTTTGCGCAAAGAGAGACTCGGACTGTGGGTGAAAGAATGCGCTGGGAAGCTAACCTTCATGCTGCCTTGTTGTAAGCTTCCAGGCAGTCGGTAGTCATGGGTCAATCGGGCAGAGGTCAATGGCTTGAGCTGCACATCGCCATGCAATGTTGACCGATTGCCATGTGCATCTTCAACAGTGAGGGTGAAATGGTGTTTGCCCTGTGTTGGCAGGGACCCACGACCTTCCCAGATGTCCGCTGGCTGCTGCCCATCCTTTAAGGCAAAAGGAACAATCCGGTAACAACGTCGACCCTTTTTCATCTGAACGTCCATGTGCATCAAGGCGTCAACCCCTCTGCTTTGGTGAAAAGCGAAGCGTTGAATGTGCAAGGTTTGCATGCTTTCGCCGACCTGCAAAGTGATCCGTTGAATGCCTAGGGGCCGACCGCCGGACTCCATGTGATCGGTCACATCCAATGCCAAATCTTGCCAGCTTGTGAGAATGAGTTCGCTTGCAAGTTGATTGTCTTTTCCTGGTCGATGAAGTTGCCATGCACCTTCGGTAGACTTTGCGTACAATCCACGTATTGCAGGTTGGACCTTGTCATTGACAACAAGCCCATAAGTCAATGGATTCAAGGGTTCTTCTGTCTGGCTGTCTCGCCATTCCACATGCAAATGCGGGCCGCCTGAGCCGCCTGAATTTCCGCTCAGACCAATGATGTCGCCAGCCTTGATGGGGAATTTCCCCTTAGTTACAGGTATGTCTATCACATAGCGGTGATTCCTTTTTGCGTAAGCCATTGCATGATCCATCCATGCTTGTTTGAACTCACTCAGGTGAGCATAAACCGATGTGTGGCCACTAGGGTGTTCCAGGTAAAGCGCCCATCCAAAACCGCCAGGTTTGATCACGATTCGGCGCAAATCACCATCTGCCATGGCCCGGACAATCTGCCCAGTTTTTCCCTGAGATCGAAGGTCAATACCGGAATGAAAATGGTGGTGGCGCATCTCGCCAAATGACCCAGCCATGGAAGCAGGTATATCCATGGGCTGATGGGTAATCGGGGGAGATTGGGCATGAAGCATGAAGCAGGAGATCCATCCAAGGGTTATCAACCATCGTCGCATGGCTCAAAGGTAGGTTCAAGACTTAAGTTATCCTACCTTTGAAATGGAAATTCACCCTGACATGTCAAGCACAGAAAAACACATCGTAAGCGTTCAAAATCAGGTGCATGAGCTGATTGATCGCTACCGCCATCAGATGGATGAATTGGAAGCTCAGGCTGAAGACTTAGACAATGCACATCAAGCATTGGGCAAGCAAGCGGAAGCTTTGAAGGAGGCGACTCAAGCCATGGAAAATATGCAATTATTGATGGCTTTTAACGGTGATGTGGCCGCAAGGCAATCACTCAACAAGCAGCTCACCGTTTGGATGAGGGAAATCAACACTTGCATTGCAAAACTCAACGCCTAATGAGCAAGGATAAGTTGAAAATCAAGGTAAGTATTGCGGACCGTGTGTACCCGTTGACCATTGAGAGAAGTGAAGAGGAGCGGGTTAGAAAAGCGGTTTCAATGATTGCATCTGCTATGTCTCGATTTGAGGACAAGTACGCAGTCAATGACAAGCAGGATGCCCTTGCCATGTGCGCATTGCAAGTTGCCAATCAGATGCTCGGCTTAGTTGCTGCGTCCAAAGCTCCTAAGGAGGGCTTGAATGAGGACACGTTGGATCGTTTGCGAAGCATGGAGACCCAGCTTCAGGCTGTTTTGGGCGATGACCCTGCAGTCAGCGATTAATGCAAGCCTTTGCTGCTGAGGTCTTGCAAAAGGGTAGGTAACGCTTGCCGAGCTTTCCAATAGGAAAGATAGCTTGTGGAAACGGCGATGCGCTCTTCCAGAGCTGCATCGAATTGCCCCATTTCAACCAGGTTTCTTTCTGCAAATTCACGCACAGCGTGATCGCCTTGTAAAACCATGTCAACCAAGCCTTTTCGCTGCGCGAATTGGACAGTTTCCTGGGTGGCTGTTCGTTGAACCATAGCCCTGAATGCCACCTCTTTAGCTAGCCCAAGGTCAAGAATATCATCAAAGACAAAAGCCCAGTCGTGAGCCGGTATGCCCCAGAGGGTTTCCAAGAAGGGTATGGCCAATCGTTTGTCTTTTGCGTGAAAGCAAAAAGCATCCAGGTGTTCCCGCTTCGCAAAGGCTTCCGCGCTGGGATTGCGCTCACCTGTGACAATAGCTACAGGCAAGGGCATGCCCTGCTGCTGGTGATGAGCAAATCTCAACATATTCAAGCCCATGCTGTCGATCTCTGAAAAGGTGCTGCTTCCATCAACCGCTTTGCGGCCATCGTGAAACACACCATCCCAGTCGAGCACAAGGGCCTTGAATCTTTTCATAGCAAATCTTGAATGTCAATCAAGCCAATGGCTACAGCGTCATCTGTCACGACAAGTTGGTCCACGTGCAATTTGTGCATGGCCGCAATGGCATCCTCCACAGTGCAGTTTGAAGGAATGCTTGCCGGCGTGGCAATCTCATGCATGCTGTCCAAGCTTTGACTGAGGTCAGGTTGGCTGCCTTGGCTGAGTAATCGTCGCAGGTCACCGTCTGTGAACACGCCAATTGGCTTCAGCTGTTTGTCAACAACCACCACGGCACCATAGCCGCTTGCAGTCATTTTCAATAAGACGTCTTGCATGGGGCTTGTTGCCTGAACCATGCAGTCCTGTGTTTTCATTACGTCAGCAACGAGCGTGTTCATCCGGTGATGATCCTGGTAGAATTGTTCGGTTCCCATGCTGGTCATGTGATTGTCGCTCATGGTTTTAAGGATTTTCCACGGAACGGTGATGGCATCCACGCCAAGGTCAATGGCATTTCTCACATGCTCATTGTGTCTGACTGAGCTAAACATGACCTTGGTTTCAAAGCCATACTCGTGTTTCATGTCAACGATGCGTGACACCAAGTCCAAAGCATCAATGCCTTGATCTTGCAGACGTCCGACCAAGGGGCAGACATAGGTTGCACCGGCATTCATGGCCAAATAGGCTTGTTGAACGGTGTAAACCAAATGAAGGTTGACCATGAAGCCTTCATCGGTCAATTGTTTGCATGCCTTAGCGCCTTCAAGTGAAATGGGGATTTTGTACACAGTGCTGCTTCGGTCCAGACCAAGTTCCTCCTGGCGCTTAGCTTCTGCAACAATGCTGTCACAATCACGGCCAAGGGCCTCAATCTGAAGGATGGGGACTTTATCGGCCAACTGCAATAGGGTGGCGTTCAAATCTTTCACACCATTGCGCTGCATGAAGGTGGGGGTGGTGGTTAGTCCAGCCAAAAAATTCAAGGTAAACGCCTCAGTAACCTCCTGCATGTCAGCAGAATCTAAATACAATTCCATGCGGCCAAAAATACGCCATCATCCCTTACTTTGCATGAAGATGAATCCAATGTCTTTAGCTCTTAGTCAACAAATGCCTTTGCACCGCTTTGCATGCCTCGTGCTGCTTCTGTCAGCATGGCCACTGCAGGGTCAGGTTCAGTCTGGGATGTCAGTGATATCAGGGGACTCTGTCGCATGGCAGCTGTTGGATCAGGTGCTGGTGTCTCCCCATCCAACTTTTGATGATGTAGAAGCTAGAAGGCGCTATTTGATACTGCGGTCCCGGGTGATTAAAGTCTACCCCTACGCCAAGTTGGCTGCTGAGAAGTTAGATACAATGAACGCAGTCCTTGCCACAACAAGTAACCCTTGGAAACGGCATCGACTTGTGAAGCGTTTTCAGCGCTTCCTTCGCCATGAGTTTGAACCAGAACTCCGCCAATTGACCACGTCGGAAGGTCAGATATTGTATGTTTTGATTCATCGTGAAACCCACATGACCGTGTTTAAGTTGATCCGAACATACAGGGGCTGGTTGCAAGCAGTGAGTTGGTCAACCGTAGCAACATGGTACGATGCCAGCTTGATGAAAACCTACGATCCGATCAATCACCCTGAAGATGCCCTGATAGAGTATATCTTGGTCCAAGCCTTTGCAGATCGCATTTTGGCACCACGCACTTTCTATTTTCAAGAATGAAAGCTGAAAAACAGGCCATGTCGGCCATGGATTTAAACACTTGGGCTCGATCGGTGATGAAGCGATTGAG
>DFSH01000065.1 GCA_002378565.1 Flavobacteriales bacterium UBA3442
TGAACCTCTGACTTGGTCAAGTCTGCAATGGGGCTCAAATCCACACCACCATCACCGTATTTGGTGTAAAAGCCAATACCAAAATCCTCCACCTTGTTTCCCGTGCCAACGACAAGCAAGCCATGCGCTTGCGCTTCAGCATAAAGGGTCGTCATGCGCAGCCTTGCCCGGGTGTTGATCAAGGCCAGCTCTGTCAATCGACCTGATGGCAGATTCAATGCTTCCAAATGCTGGTCAAACAAATCTGTCAAGTCCACACAGCGGGATGTGACCTGTGCATGCTTACCACAAAGGGTATCCATCATGTCCTTGCCGCGTTGAACATGGCTTGGGGGTTGATGGATTGGCAGCTCCATCAATCGCAATTCTAGCCCTGTAAGGGCGCAAAGGTGGGCGGTCAAAGCAGAATCCACACCACCGGAAACGCCTAACACAAAGCCCTTGGCGCCAGCCTTGCTGGCATAGGCTATCAGCCAACTGGTGATATGGCTTACAATGGAGTCGGGATTGGTCATAGGGACAATATCTTTGGGGACTGATATGAATGCACCATCTAAAGTAATTCTGATTGCCGGATTGACCGCTATGCTGAGCAGCAGTTGCCAGACAGAACCCTGGCAGGTTGACAACCTGGACTTCCCCAGCGATAAATTGCACATCGTACACTTTGCTGATTCGGTACTAGGACTAGATTCCATCACCATGATGGCGCAATTGAACCACATGGCACCCAATCATCCCCTGTTGTTTGAGGCGGAATGGGAAAGCAACTTTCCCCCCTACTTACTGAGCGAAACAGTGCAAAGCCTTTACCAGGACGTGATCAAATCCCGGCCTGCATTGGCTGATTGGGATGCCGACTTGCATGAGGCCTTTGCACGTCTGACGCATTGGACGGGGCCAATCAGAGGCACCACTTACGTGTACACTTGGGTCAGCCAGGCAGAAAATCATGCCATCTTGATTGGTGACGGGGTGGTGTTCCTTCCTTGGGATCAATACCTTGGTGCAGAGCATCCGCTGTATGACAAAGAAGAACGCTATTTAGCAAGTCGCCATCACCCTGACATGGCCATGGCGCAAATTGTTGCCCAATGGGCCTCTGCCTTCCTCCCATCTCAGGCCAATGGCACCGATCTGATCAATGCCATGTTGCATGAAGGCCGGTACCTGATGGTCCTGCATGCCGTTTTAGGGGAAGATGCCGCCTACCGGTGGTTAGGGGTCGGCCCTGAACAACGTACCTTCCTTGAAAACCATGAAAGGGATATCTGGTCCACCTTCATGCAAGAACGCTGGCTCTACAACAGCTCTCCAGACCTCAAACGCAAGTTGATACAGCCCGCACCCTTCAGTAAACTGGGAAGCACCATGGATGGTGAAATCCCTGGCCAAGTGGGCTCGTGGCTTGGCTGGCGCATCCTGCAATCCCATTGGCGTGAACATGCCGACCTATCCTTGATTGCCATCACCCAATCCGTCGATGACAATCAACTGCTTCAACAATCCGCCTACCGGCCATAAACTGATCCCATGAGCAAGCAATCACAAATCACCCTTGATGTCACAGTTGACGAGAACCATGTACCCGAATCCATGAGCTGGTCAGCACCGGATGGTGGCGTTGAAAAAGCCGAAGCTGATGCCTTCATGCTCAGCGTATGGGATGCTAAGGCAAAGGACACTTTACGCATCGACTTGTGGACCAAGGGCATGCAGGTGGAGGACATGAAGCGTTTCTACCACCAAACCCTGCTAGCTATGGCAGATGGCCTGGAGCGATCGACAGATGAAAAAAAGATGGCAGAAGACTTGAGAGATTATGCGGCTCATTTTGCCGACAAACTCAGCTTGTTTTCTTCAGATGAGGACCAATCTCCCCGTTGAGTTTGTTGATGTAAGCCAACAGGTCACTTCGACCTAAGCCAGACTCTGCTGAGGTCAAAAACATGGGTGGCAAATTGTCCCATTCCTTCAACAAAGTGCTATTCATCAAAGCTTGATTCTTGCCAGAATCAGAATTTGACAGTTTATCCATCTTGGTGAAAACGATGGAGAAAGGAATGCCCCAATTGCCCAATTTTTTGACGAATGCTAAATCCAATTTCTGGGGTTCGTGGCGACCATCTACCAAAACAAACACGTTGACTAAATTTTTCCTGTTGCGCAGGTAATAGGCAATCATTCGGCTGAATTCTGTTCGTTGAATCTTGCTCACCTTCGCGTAGCCATAGCCAGGTAAATCCACCAAGGCCCATTGCCCATCCTCAATGGAAAAATGGTTAATTAGCTGGGTCTTGCCCGGTCGTCCTGAGATTTTAGCTAGGTATTTATTCCCTACCAATCGGTTAATCAAAGATGACTTCCCCACATTAGATCGACCAATGAATGCATACTCAGGCACATGCAAATCCGGACACTCTTCATTGCGAGCTGAGGATTTGATGAAACTTGCCTTGATGTTCAGTCCTGCTTGTGGAGCTTGTTTAGCCATGTCAATAAGATGTCATTGAACGTCTCAGGATGTTCCATCATGGCCGCATGGCCACATTTATCAATCCAATGCAGCTCTGAATTTGGCAGCAAATCATGGAATTTCTTTGCCACATCTGGTGGTGTGACCGTGTCCTGACGGCCCCAAATAATGCATGCCTCTGCCTTAAGGCTTTTCAATTCATCAGTCATATTGTGACGGATGGCGCTTTTAGAAATAGACAAAGTTTTCAATGCTTTCATGCGATTACCAACCGTTTCAAAAACGAGATCAATCAACTCTTCCGTGGCCACTGACTTCACTTCAAAGACGTCACGCACCTTTTCTGCGATGTACTCCCTATCTCCTCGTCGAGGGAATGAGCCACCCATGGCTGATTCATACAAGCCTGAACTGCCAGCGAGAACGATACCTAGGGTAGATTTAGGGAACAAGGTCTGGTACATCAAAGCAATATGACCACCAAGAGAATTGCCAATCAAAACGACTTGATCCAGACCACGGTGATCCACAAATTCTTTCAAAAATAGGGTCAAGTGCTTGACGGTGGATTGGTGTAGTGGCAGGCTGTACAGTGGCAACTTTGGCATATTTACTTCATAGCCGTTATCAGCAAAAAATCGAATCTGGTCAGCAAAGTTGCTCAGGTTTCCCATCAAGCCATGAAGAAAGATGAGGGGGGGGCCAGTGCCTTCAAGCAGGAATTCAAATTTTTCTTCGTGATGCAAGGTGAAATCGCTCATGTAGTCAGGTTTAGGCGGCGAAGATACGCCCTATAGGGCCTGCCTTGCAAACCACCTTGTAAACAACAACCCTTCAAGTCAATAACAGCAAGGGTTTGAGTGGCTTTTCATTGCTATTTTTCCGAAAGTTTTCAACAAAAGTGGGAAGAAGTGGGATAATGTGGGAACACTCCGGTAATTTTGAGGTAATTCATCAGAACTAGAACATGAGCTCCATCATCGGCGTCTACGCATGCAAACTCGACACAAAGGGTCGCGCTTCTCTCCCCATAGGGTTGAAGCGCCAACTCCTTGCATTGGGTGAGGGTGGCTTCATCATCAAGCGCAGCATATTCAGTCAGTGCTTGGAATTGCACAGCCAGGCGGAATGGAGAAAGGTCTCTGACCAAGTGGGGGAACTGAATCGATTTGTTAAGAAAAACGCAGATTTTGTTCGTCTATTTCACGCTGGCGTGAAACTGATTGATATGGATGCAGCGGGCAGAATTCTAATTCCTAAAGACCTATTGAGACATGCCAACTTAACCGAAGGCATCGTTTTTTCAGCCACAACGATGGGCATAGAGATCTGGAATGAAGCAGATTACGAGAAAGAGTTGAATCGCGATGACGTAGACATCGCAGCCCTGGCGGAGGACGTCATGGGCAATCAAGGGGAAGCGCACGATGACCTACCATGACCCTGTCCTGCTCGACGCCTGCATCCAACACCTCCATATACAACCCCATGGCATTTATGTCGACGCCACATTTGGCGGAGGCGGACACAGTCGAGCCATTCTAGATCAGCTGGGGCCTAAGGGTAAGTTGTTTGGCTTTGATCAGGACCCCGAAACCAGCAAGAACGCACCCGATGATGCCCGTTTTCAACTGCTCCCTTTCAATTTTGAGCACATCACACGGATACTGCGCCTGCACAAGGTGACAGCCGTCGATGGCATCCTTGCTGACCTTGGGGTAAGCAGTCACCAACTTGATGAGGGCAGCAGAGGCTTCTCCTTTCGACATCACGCTGAGCTTGACATGCGCATGAACCCGCAATCGGGACCTGGTGCCAGAGAGTGGTTAGAAACTGTGACATGGGAGCAACTGGCACAGACCCTTCGCGAATTTGGTGACGTGCATCAAGCTGGACGGGTGGCAACAGCCATCATTCAAGCCAGAGACGCCGGCCAGATGACATGGACCGAGGACTTGTACGAATGCCTTCAGCCCTTAGGTAAGGGGCCTCGAGGCAAGAAGCTACCCGCACAGGTATTTCAAGCCATACGCATTGCAGTCAACCGTGAGCTGGCTGTGCTTGACAGCCTGCTAGTGGATGGCTCCAACCTGCTCAAGACTGGTGGACGCTATGTTGTGATGTCCTACCACAGCCTAGAGGATCGTCGCGTCAAACGCTTTTTCAAAGAAGGCGTGCTGGAAGGCGAAGCAGCCAGAGATGACCATGGTAGGCGCTATGAAATCTTTGATCGAATCACAAGGAAGCCTTTGGTCGCTAGCCAAGAGGAAATTGCCATTAACCCCAGAGCGCGAAGTGCCAAACTTCGTGTGGTGGAGAAAATCGAGCCAACATGGGGCTGAAACAACGAATCAAGCAATCAAGCCGGGCGGTAAAAGAGATTTTGCGGGGTGGATTCTGGGGGCATCCCCTGGTGCTCCGTAACCTGCCTTTTGCTGGCTACTTGGTCCTGCTCTCTCTGCTTGCTATTTATGGCGCCCACCACGCTGAGGACAACGTGACGCATATCGATGAGTTGAAGGTCACCTATGATGAATTGGAATCTGAGTACTTGGAGTCGCTTTCATCCCTGATGACCATGGGCACGGAAAGTTCCGTCAAGCGCAGAACCAAATCATTGGGCCTGATTGCAGCAGACAAAGCACCCATTCAAATCATTAACCATGAATAAGTCAGCTGGGAAAGGGCGGCAATGGATGGCGGTATTCACAGCCATCATTTTGCTGATGGCCATTGGGGTCCTTGCTAAACTTTACCACGTCTCCGTAGTGATGGGGCCCGACCTGATCGCGAAAGCCCGTGAGCGTATCATCCAGGAACGCACCATTGAAGCCAGCCGCGGAAACATCTACTCAAGCGATGGCTTGCTGCTTGCCACGTCCATGCCTGCCTACACCATTCACTGGGACAGCAAGGTGGTGTCAGCGGATCAACTCAGCCAGGGTGTATCTGCCACAGCTGCCATATTGGCTCAGGTGGAACCGAAGCGCAATGCAAGGGAATGGAGGGCCTTCCTTCGTTCACAGCATGCCGCTAAAAAACGCTACATCCTGATTGCGAAAAACCTGACCTATTCAGAGTACCGGACCATTGCCACATCTGCCTTGTTCAAGGGCGACCGCTTTGTCACAGGTCTAGTGAAGTCTGTGAAGCCCAATCGACTTATTCCCTTGAAAGGGTTGGCAGCTCGAACCATTGGGTACTCGCGAAGTGATGCAATGGTAGGCTTGGAGGCTTCGTTCAATGAGGTGCTTCGCGGGCATGACGGCAAACGATGGATGCAGCAGTTAGCTGGCGCCCATTGGAAGCCTATGGAAAGCCAGTTCACGTCAGACCCCGTGAATGGTTCTGACTTGATCACCACCATTGACACCCGGATGCAGGATGTGGCACACCGCGCCCTGCTTAAATCCCTCAGACGGCACCGCGCCAATCACGGCTGCGCCGTGTTGATGGAGGTTAAAACTGGCAAGATCAAAGCCATTGTTAATCTGGGGAAAACCGAGCAAGACAGCAACTACCGAGAGCTGATCAATTACGCAGTTTGGGAGCGGACAGAGCCTGGATCCACATTCAAGGTTGCAGCTTTGATGGTGGCCCTTGAAGATGGAGTCATTGACACAGCCACCATGGTAAACACCACCGGTGGTCTGCACACCATCTACAACAAAAAAATCAAAGACTCCAACTGGAAGTACAATGGCAGTGGGGGTTACGGAAACATTTCCGTGGCGCGGGCATTGGAGCTATCATCCAACACGGGCATTGTGAAAGCCCTCTACCCCCATTACAAAAGCCAGCCAAAAGCCTTCATTGATCGCCTCTACCGAATGGGCCTTGACAAGCGAACAGACATTGAAATCAAAGGAGAACAGAAGCCTAAGATCCCAACAACAGAGGATGACAATTGGTATGGCACGACATTGCCCTGGATGATGTTTGGCTACGGCATAGAATGCACGCCGTTGCAAACATTAACCTTTTACAATGCCATTGCCAATGATGGCATCATGGTCAGACCCACCCTGTGGGAGGCTGTTCGCTACCGCGGCCAAATCACCGATCGCTCTGACGTAGAGGTCTTGCACCCAAGCATTGCGTCCAAGTCAACACTCAAGCAAATTCAAACCATCCTTCACCATGCGGTCACACGCGGGACTGGCGAGCAATTGAGCAATGAAGAAGTCAGCATTTCAGGCAAAACAGGAACCAGTCAATTGGAGTACTGGGATAAGGAAACCTTGGGTTACCAAGCGTCGTTTGCTGGCTATTTCCCATCGGAAGATCCGCAATACGCCTGCGTGGTGGTGGTCAATCGACCAGAGAAATCCACTGGCTATTACGGCGCCATTGTCGCGGGACCCGTATTCAAGGAGATCGCATTGGCCGTGAATCGGATGCAGGCTCGCCAGGTGTCCCCAGAAGGTGGGTATTGGGCAACAGGCATTGAGACCAAAGCAAAACAGCGTCAACAACAGGAAACGCAGGTCATTCAGCAGGCAGAAATCGCCCTGGCAAGCGGACAGATGCCTAACCTTAATCAGTGGACAGCTAAGGCTGCCATGGCCCTTTTAGAAAGCCATGGCATTGACGTGAAGCTCAATGGCATCGGCCTTGTGAAACAACAGTCTACCCCCGCTGGACAGCGTGTGAAATCACCCATCAAACTGACCCTCGGATGAAGCTCTTGAATCGCTTATTGCAAGGCATTGACCCCATTCAGATCCATGGGCAAGACAACGTAGCCATCCAGTCCATGACGGCAGATTCCAGGCAAATCAGGCGTGATTCCCTATTCATTGCGCGACAAGGGGTTCAAATTGATGGCCATGCCTTCATTGAGGGAGCCATTCAAGATGGTGCCTGCGCCATTCTCTGTGAAAGCATGCCATCAAGCATTCCCGATGGCGTCACGGTGATTCAGGTGGTCAACAGCCATCGCGCCTACGCCATGTTGGCAGCCAATTGGCATGGCAACCCCTCCAAAGACTTGCAGGTTGTTGGCGTCACAGGCACCAATGGCAAAACCACAGTTGCCACCCTTTTGCACAAACTGTACATGGATTCAGGCATCAAGTCTGGCCTGCTCTCCACGATTTCGGTGCACATTCACAACGAGCAATTGCCCGCTACACATACCACCCCCGATGCCTGGGACATTCAGTCGCACCTGGCTGCCATGGTCACAGCTGGCTGCAAGGTGGCCTTCATGGAAGTCAGTTCACATGGGTTGGCACAAGAGCGCAGCCATGGCATCCACTTCGCTGGTGCATTGTTCACCAACATCAGCAGGGATCACTTGGATTACCATGCTGACATGGATGAGTATGTGGCAATCAAAAAGCGGTTGTTCGATCAGCTGCCTTCAGATGCTTTTGCCTTGGTCAACTTGGATGACAAGCACGGCGAAACCATGCTGCTTGACTGCAAAGCCCGTCACTTCACCTATGCACTTGAGCGACCAGCCACCTACAAAACCAAAATCCTTGAAAGCTTGGTCAGTGGCACCCTGATCAGCATCAACACCAGGGAATGCTGGCTTCAAATCATTGGGAGATTCAATGCTTACAATGCCACCGCCATCTTTGGCTGCTGCAATTTGCTTGGAATGGTCGACAGCGATGCCTTGCAATCTTTGAGTGCTCTGCAAGGGGTTCGCGGGCGTTTTCAACGCGTGATGGGCCCCAAGTCCATCATGGGGATTGTGGATTATGCGCACACGCCAGATGCCTTGGATAATGTCCTGTCAACCTTGAAAGAGCTCCGACAGGGCAATCAACGCATCATCACAGTGATTGGCTGCGGCGGCGACCGCGACAAGGGCAAGCGATCACAGATGGCGCTCATTGCTGCCAGTGAAAGCGACTACAGCATCCTCACATCAGACAACCCGCGAACAGAAGACCCGCAAGCCATTTTACACGACATGGAACAAGGGCTGGACGCGGTGCTCAAGCGCAAGGCCATCACCATGGCTGATCGTGCAGAAGCCATCAAACTGGCCTGCCAGCAAGCCCGACCAGGTGACCTCATTCTTGTTGCGGGCAAAGGGCATGAAACCACCCAAAACATACAAGGGATCAAGCACAACTTTGATGACGTGCAACACCTTAAAAACAACCTTCAATCCATTCATGGCTAATGCTTTACCAACTATTCACCTACTTGGATCAACACATGGACTTGCCTGGCACGGGTCTCTGGCAGTTTTTAACCTTCCGTGCAGGATTGGCCATCATGATTGCCCTGACCATCAGTCTGGTTTTTGGGGGCAAGCTCATTGCCATCCTTCGCAAGGCACAGGCAGG
>DFSH01000017.1:0-217 GCA_002378565.1 Flavobacteriales bacterium UBA3442
CACTCTGAACTGAAGGAATAGATACACAATTATTAATATTTTCACATGAAATAAATAAGATTGTAAAAGCTAATATTGCTACTAATGATAATTTTATCATAAATTTTATTGTTTTATAATTAACGATAATGCAAATATCTTAAATTTTCTTCTCGCCAACGAGTGAAATATCACACTACCAAAAGTTCGAAATAAGGACCGTAAGGCCCACCAAAAA
>DFSH01000017.1:462-17457 GCA_002378565.1 Flavobacteriales bacterium UBA3442
CCCACCAAAAAGAAACCCACTCTTGAGGGAGTTTTCTCATTTAAATATCTTTACCTCCTTTCACCAATAACCATATTGCTAATCCTATTTCTCCAAAAGAAGACCCCTCTCATTTTTTATTGGGTCATTTCGTGCCCCCTCAACTCACCGTTATTTAATGTTGAATTAACGTAATCTTAACGTTTACTTAACCTAGATGTCTGAAGAATGCTTGTTCCTTTGTCAGAATTATTGATAGACATATGATGATGAAAAAATTACAGGGTTTCTTTTTTGTGGCTTTCCTCTTTGCTGCTGATGTGGCTATGGGGCAACAGGTTGTAGAAAGTTCATTTGGGAAAGGGGTGTATGTGGTCGCCAGCGACTCTAGCTTCTCCATGAAGTTTAATGCGAGAGTACAAAGCTTATTAATGTTTGAGGCTCCATCGGACAACATCAGTATGGATGGCATGACCTCCAACTGGCTGATTCGTCGTTCTAGACTGAAGTTTTCAGGTTTTGCCTATTCACCTAAGCTGAAGTATAAGATTGAGCTGGGACTTTCAAATAGAGATCATGGTGGCGAAAACGTCCACACCAATAACACTTCTAATCTGATTTTAGATGCGTTCGTGAGTTGGAATTTTTATAAAAACATGGAGGTTTGGATAGGCCAAACAAAACTCCCAGGTAATCGCGAGCGTGTGATCTCTTCACAGAAACTTCAATTTGTAGACCGTAGTCTCGTAAACTCAAGATTTAACATAGACCGAGACATGGGGGTTCAGTTCCGGAATAAAGTCAACTTCGGCGCTGTAGCAACCCGACAAGCGCTCGCTATCTCACAAGGAGAGGGGCGCAACAGAACAAATAAAAATGATCCCAATCCTTTAAATGGGTTTGAATATACAGGCCGCCTTGAGATTTTGCCACTGGGCGAGTTCACGGGGAAAGGTGATTATTTCAGTTCTGACTTAAAGCGAGAAGAGACACCTAAAGTTTCATTTGGAGTCACCTATGACATCAATAAAAATGCAGCCAGAGCTGGAGGGAACCTTGGAAGCTACATTGAGGATGCAAACGATGAGGTGATTGATTCTGTGCTGACAGACCTGAACACAGTACTTGCGGATGTGTTGTTTAAGTACAAAGGATTTTCATTGCTCGCTGAGTATGCAAACAAGTCCATGACGGAAGGCAGAATAGAGGGTGCTGGTGGGTCAATCATCAACAATTACTACACGGGTACTGGCATAAATGTGCAGGCAGGATACCTCCTTAAGAACAATCTTGAACCTTCCATTCGTTTGACAAAAATTACGCCAGAGCTAGAATCAGGGCGAGACCTACAAGAAATGATCACGTTCGGATTGTCTAAGTACATCAAGGGGCATAGCCTTAAAGTCCAAACGGATTTCAGCTTCCTCACAGAAACGAACCAAGTGAGTCTCACAGAAGACAAAACGATGATGTTCCGCTTCCAAGTTGAAATGGGATTCTAAGACACTAAAAACAAATCAACCCATCTTCAAGTTTCACCTTCTTTGCGTTTTTCAAACTGATCATTGAGAGCCTCTTTCAAGTAAACTCTCCAAATCCTCCTCAAAATGTTTCGACTTCCCGCCTCTCTGCTCCACCAAAACAAACCCACTCAATGAGTGAGGTTGTTTTTTTTCTAAAAGTTGACGCGTGAGAAAAATCCAAAAGTTGGATGGGTGATCTGCTAGCAGCCTTGATTTCAATCAAGGCTGCTATTGCATTAAACAAAACGGTTTTTCTATGCATAACACGCAGCAGCCATTCTACTTATTCTTTTTATAATGCAAGGTTAAAAATATAATTTTCTAAAAAAATTGAAGGTGAAACCTCACGGTCTACTAACCAAAACCCAAAGACACAAAGACTTTTAGTTTTTAATTTTAATCCTATACCAACTTGATTAAATCCTTTGAGTAGTTACAGAGTGTAGCGAGTATATTTATCTCTTGACATTCATTAAATCCCCTTTGAAATGTTAAACAAAAGCAACGCATACGGAAAGAATTTTTAATAAAAAATGAAAACACATACAAAAGAAACTCAAGCAACAATGACCCCAGACAAGTCATTGAACTATTTAAAAGAAGGGAATATTAGATTTCTAAATAATATAAAGGCTAATAGGGATTTACTGGGGCAGGTTAACCACACAAGTAACGGTCAATTCCCCTTTGCAACAATACTGAGTTGTATTGATTCAAGGGTGTCTGCTGAGTTGGTATTTGATCAAGGTTTAGGTGATATTTTCAGTGTGCGTATTGCAGGAAACTTTGTAAATGAAGATATTTTAGGAAGCATGGAGTTTGCTTGCAAACTAGCAGGAACTAAACTAATTGTCGTTTTAGGACATACAAGCTGTGGCGCTATAAAAGGGGCTTGCGATGATGTCAAATTAGGCAATCTGACTAACATGTTGGCTAATATAAAGCCAGCTGTTGCAGCTGTTCGGGAACCAAAAGATGCCAATTATCGCAATTCCAGAAATATTGAATTTGTAGATAATGTAGCCACGAAAAACGTGCAGCTCACGATAGCAAGAATCATGGACGAGAGCCCGGTACTTGCGGAAATGCAAAACAATGATGAGATAAAAATTATTGGCGCTATTTATGATATAAATACTGGGGCAGCTAAATTTTTAGACTAACTATTTAGCCTTACTAATATTTCAAACTGACTCAGAAAACAGAATACATGAACAAACTTTTTTCAAACATAAAAGGAGATACCCTTGGAGGGATCACTGCGGGCATAGTCGCATTACCTCTTGCTTTAGCATTTGGTGTGTCTTCAGGCCTAGGGCCAGCAGCAGGATTGTATGGCGCAATATTTATTAGTTTTTTTGCTGCACTTTTCGGGGGGACAAGCACTCAAGTTTCAGGACCTACAGCTCCAATGACAGCCGTTAGCATGGTCATTATTGCAAGTATTATCGCAATCAATGATGGCGATGTCAATCAAGCATTACCCATAATACTGACCGTTTTTTTATTGGCAGGCATCATGCAAATTGGGCTCGGTGCTCTTGGCGTAGGGCAGTACATTCGGTATATTCCATACCCCGTTGTCTCTGGCTTTATGACTGCTATCGGAGTAATAATTTTAGTGACTCAAATTTTCCCTTCTGTAGGGTACTATCCAAAAGAAGATGTAGCATTTGTCAGTCAATTTCAACCACAAGCTGAAGAGTTAATCCTTGAAAACATCTTGAGAGATGAAGCTGGAGAGGGCATTTTAGTTTTACATGATTTTCAACAAACCATTGATCGAGCTGGAACCATTGAGACGTTTCAAATATTAGCAGAATCACAAACATTAGCTGCTAAAGAGGCATCAGGGGTCTTAGGGACTCTTAAAGTTTTGCCAAATGCATTAAAAAATATTAATTGGCTGGAATTAGCTCTTTCATTAGCTACTATTTTTATAATCTATGGATTTAAGCGAATCACCAAAGTTGTGCCCAGCACGCTTGTTGCCTTAATAGTCGTTTCTGGTGTTGCCATAGCTTTTGGGTTTAATTATAGACCCATTGAGCAAATTCCTAGTGGGTTTCCATTCCCAGTAACTGAAATATTTACAGGGTTTAAACTTGGGAATGTCTCTCCCTATATTTTCACGGCTCTAACATTGGCGCTTTTAGGATCTATCGATTCACTACTTACGAGTGTCGTGGCAGATAATATGACAAAAACCAAGCACAAACCCAATAAAGAATTAATTGGTCAAGGGATTGGCAATAGCATAGGTGCAATTTTTGGCGGACTTCCTGGAGCGGGAGCAACAATTAGGACTGTTGTTAATATAAATTCAGGAGGAAAGACAAAATTATCGGGAATGGTATCGGGCATAATGTTGCTGTTTATTCTACTTGCTTTAGGGCCAATTGCATCAAAAATTCCAGCGGCAGTTTTAGCAGGCATACTGATTACTGTTGGTATTGGTGTCATGGATTACAAAGGATTAAAAGCCATACCTAATTTACCTAGGGATATGAGTTTTGGACCTTTTAAATTAAGCTCGGAAGTGATGATTATGTTGGTGGTCTTAGTGCTAGCCTCCGTTTGGAACCTTGTTTACGCTGTGGGCATAGGTTTGGTTTTTGCTTCATTGATGTTTATGAAAAAAATAGGAGACGTAACTGCAAGTCGTTCAGATGTTAAGCCATTAGATGAAGAGGCTTGGAACGATGAAATAGGTTTCCCAAAAAACCTAAAAGAAGAAGTCTTTATCAAACACACAAAGGGGCCTTTGTTTTTTGGTTCAACCAGCGATTTTCAGAATTTAGCAGACCAAATCCCTGACACGGCATCAATAGTGATTATTCGATTAGGCCGTATGCCATACATGGATCAGTCTGGTTTATATGTCATGGAAGACGTGCTCTTAGATTTGAAAAGCAAAAATATTGATGTTGTTTTTGTCAACGTTTTGGAGCAGCCACGGTACATGATGGAGCGCATTGATATTATTCCAGATTTCATTTCTGAAGAACGCATTTTTAATGATTTCAATGACTGCATGTCCTGGATAAAAGAAAAAGCAGACATTTCTGAGTGAAGCTTGCTAATTATGACATTTTAGCCTCAGTAATATGAGTAAAATAGCCCCTCCTTGATGGGCTATTTTTTTACTAATTGATGACCACAACTAATCCAAACTGTAAGTCAACTGAATCCCCACGGCCCGTGGCGCGCTCAGTTGTCCCGGCCGCGGCATAGCCAGTCGATTGGCGACATTCCTGCACGTAAGATTCAGGGAAAAGGGGGTGTTTTCTGGCTGCCAAGTCATCCGGAGGTCCATGAAGACATCACCCTGACTGAAGGCATAACGTGCATCTTGAATGCCTGGAACAAAAATGGCAATCAAGGGATCCACAAAAATTTTGTCGATACTGTTCATGACTGAATTGCCTCTCACTGACATGCCAATGGTCCATGCCTGGTAGGTGGCTTGAAGGTCTGCCTTGATAACATCCCGGTAGCGGTATTTCAGCCAGCCAGCCTCGGGGCTCAAGGCGGTGCTGTTGAAGGATAGTTCAGCGCCAGAAGCGTCAGTGGCGTAAACATAGCTAGGGTCTTTTGGGGTGGGCCAGACATGGGTCCATCCGCCCATGCCTTGAAGGGTCCATTTACCTAGATTGACCTCAGCGGCCGCCGTGATTTCCATGCCTGGGATTGATGTGCCACCCACATTCAGGGACTTGAATCCATAATTGCCTAAAAGCAAGGTGCTGTCATTGTCCCATTTGCCAAAGGTGAACTCCATCATGTCATCAAAATCGGTCCAAAAAGCTGCCACATCAATGTAGCCCTTGACCTTGTCATTGACCAGCAATTGCTTGAATCCAATTTCTGATGTCCATCCTTTTTCTGACTTAAGGTCAAAGTTGGGGAAGGCTTGAAGTTGTCCGATTGCTGAACGGGTGTACAACTCTGCCACGGATGGCATGCGAAATCCCTGCGCCCATGAGGCCCTCAGATGACCACCTTTGTTGACGCCCTTGTGCAGTCCCACTTTTGCCACCGGTTGATTGGCAGACATATCATCCACCCTTGCCTGTTCCCATCGCAAACCAGCACTTAAATCCCAACCTTGCACACTGAGCTCTGCTTGCGTGAAGGCTGCAAGGTTGCTAGACTGATGATCCCCTTGAAACAGCACGGATTGCATGCTCGCTTGACTGAAGTAAACACCCGACAACATGTCAACAGCTCCTACTTGGTATTGCATGCTGTAATCCAGCATATGCTGCAGGGCTGCTGTTGAATAATTGTTAGAGTCTAATCCCGATTGATTATCCATGCCTGTGCTGCGCCATTGCAGCTTGTGCATCCTGCCATTTTGCAGATGCTTTACATGGGCACCCATATACCAGGTTGCCCCCTTGGTCAGAGTGGCTGATGAGTCCAACGGGGTGTAACCATAGCGATAATCTTCCCAAAGCAAAGACGTTGCTCGATCTGAATGGTAGGTTGCAGCATGCACGCCAACTTCCGTTCGAGAAGATGGCTTGTAGCGGTATTTCAGGTGGAGGCGCTGTGACAGTTCGCGCAGCCCCAACTGGTAGCCTTGGTCTTTGAATTGCTGGCCATGAACGACCCAGCCATGGTTACCGTGACTGTCCGACATGGCCCACTGCAGGCCACCTTGGCCACGCGGCTTATCGCTCCACTGCATGCTGGTCATCTTTGGCTGGCTGTAGACAGATCCAAAGGTGGCCACCCGAACCCTGAGGTCACTGCTTGGCTCCCAGCTCCGCATATGGATGACGCCATTCAGGGCGCTTGAACCATAGCTTGATGAGGCGGCGCCCTTGATGACTTCCACTTGATCAATGGCCTCCACCGGCATGAACCCCCATGCAGCATTGCCCGCGTCGGGCGTCAGCAATGGGAGACCATCCAAGAGTACCAAAACCCTTGAGCCCGCACCCATGCTCCACCCTGACCCACCACGAATGTTTGCCTGACCATCTTGGATGGTCACCCCTGACAACTGTTCCAAGGCGGATTCAATGCGAGGGCTTGGTTTGTCATGAATAACGGCAAGGGGCATAACTTCCACGGAAATGGGGGCTTCCTCAATGCGTTGGCTGTGGCGGCCTGCTGTCACGACGGTGGTGTGAAGGGTTACGGTTGTGGTGTCGGCTTGGCTGACAGATAACAAGGCAACACCTATAAGGGCTGAAATCATGGCCATAATTTACCATTTTAAATGATTCCATCCGGCATGATGGTTTGCCCAATGCCCAGATTGCGGCATGACTCAGCGCAGCTACATCATGGCCCTTGACAGCTTGGAAGGGCTCGGCCCCATGGCCATCCAAAGCCTGGTTGCTGCCTACCCCCATGAAACAAGCCTGCTTCGCGCTAGCAACCAAGCCGTCGCGCAATTGCTGGGACAGCGCGCCAACCGCTGGTGTGGACCTGGGCGATTCAAACAATGCCTGAAAGAGGCGGAGGATCTGCTGGACAAGCAATCTCAACAGGGTATCCAAAGCCATTGTTTTTTGGACGACAACTACCCTGAACGGCTGAAAACCTTGCCCGACTTGCCCATGATGATTCATGTCATTGGCTCAGCAAGTCTCAACGTCAAGCACATGCTAGCCGTAGTGGGGAGTCGCAAACCAAGCCCCAATGGCTTACTGAACACCGAATACTGGGTGCAGTCCATGCGGGCTGTAGACCCTTGCATCGTCAGCGGGCTGGCCTTTGGGGTAGATGTCCTGGCCCATGAGGTTGCCATGCAGCAAGGCATGATCACGGTGGCTGTGTTGGCGCATGGCCTGCATGTCATTCACCCCCGAAGTCACCGCGACATGGCGCGGCGCATACTTGCCAGTGGTGGCTCCTTGATCTCCGAACACCCCATAGGGGTTGAACCAAAAGTGGGGGCCTTTCCGCGAAGGAATCGCATCATTGCTGGTTTGTGTGACGCCACCTTGGTGGTGGAGGCTGCCATCAAAAGCGGAGCGGGCATCACAGCAGAAATGGCCAACCAGTACCATCGATCGGTCTTTGCCATACCCGGCAGGCCGCAGGATGTCATGACCCAAGGCTGCTTGGACTTGATTCAACGCCATGTCGCTGAAATGGCCGTTCACCCTCAGCGAATGCTGGACAGCTTAGGGTGGTCAACGCCGAGCAATCACGCAGAAAAAAAGCCATCAAATGGCCAACATCAAGGCGTGATTGATGCACTGAGCAAAGGCCACCAGCGGGTGGATGACATCATGAATGAAACAGGGCTAGACGCCAGCAAGGTGCTAGCCGCATTGGGTGAGCTCTTGTGGTCCAACCACGTCATGGTTCGGCATGGCCGCTATCGCCTTCAAGCAACTGAAGCATCTGTTCAGGGGGCTGAGGCTGAGCGTACACCCTGACCTGCGAATGGCCATCGATGACAAGGTGCTTGGCCGCAGGTATCATGCAATGCTTCATGCCTCCATAGCCTGATAAACCTTCCTGGTATGCACCGGTGTGGAACATGCCAACATAGAGTGCCTCACCAACGGGCAACAATGGCAAGTTCTGCTCCGGGTAATAATCGTCCTTATCGCAGGTCAAGCCAACAATTTGTGCCATTTGCCGCTCCCCATCCAAGTGATTGATTGCCTCGCAGGGAAAGACTTTTTTCTTGGCCCAGGTGTCCGGCAAAGTCGTGATGATGCTACTGTCTATCTGGTACCATGCTGGACCCTTCGCTTGCGTTTTTTCATCGAGTACCTGAAAGAGGTACGCACCACTTTCACTGACGGTGTAGGAACCAAATTCGGTGACCAAATCTGGCACATCAACGGACTGTTCTCTGCAGGTTGTGGTCAGCAAGTCCACAATGCCTCGGATGATGCCTGACTGGTTACGGCCAGGAGCTAAATCGTCCTGTATTGGCAAGCTCCCACCGAGGTTCAACAGGTTGAGGTCAGGGCAAATTGGC
The DNA here is from genome assembly GCA_002378565.1 of Flavobacteriales bacterium UBA3442. GTDB lineage: Bacteria > Bacteroidota > Bacteroidia > Flavobacteriales > Schleiferiaceae > TMED14. The sequence goes on from DFSH01000017.1 coordinate 8,920, forward strand.
TTGAGGGCCACGTAGCAATCGATGACTCCCTTGAGGGTTCGCAGGTAAGCTTCGCTACCGTCCATCCCGCCTTCCATGAAGGCATGTACCATGACGAGCTTTGCCCATGTTGCAGGGATGACTTCGTCGCTCACAAAGGACTGCACCTGATCTGGCGCTATGCCATGGCGAGAAGTCTGGTCGTGCATGGTTGCAATCCGTAAGCCAAGTGTCATGGCTTCCTTGTTTTGTTGCGTGCCACTTGCCAGGCGATGAAATTCTGATTGGCTATCAAGGATGGGTACCACCTTCACCTGGCCACTTTGGTGCATGGCCATCATAGCGTGCAGGTAGTCATGTGTCTTGTAGCCATTGCACATGATCATGCGGTCTGTGGGCAATTGCTGCTGGTCAATTAGCTGCTGAATCATGGCCATATCAACGGAACCTGAAGCTTCCAGATGGCAGTCATGCATCAAAACCTCATCCACAATACAACGCAATGATGACGCCTTGAGGCAATAAGTGTAATGGTATTTCCCGCCATGGTCGTTCTGCTGCATGGCCGCTTTAAACCAGGACCTCGCCTGATGGATGCGCTGACCAATAGAGGGCAAATGCGTCAACCGCAAGGGGCTGCCATGAGCCTTCACCAATGGGATCAAAGCCAAGCCATGCCACAGCAAGGTTTGGCCGTCCTTTTTCAGGGTGGACAGGGATGCATTCATCCGAAAGACAAGGGGTCCATAGTCATGCCGTGAAATTAACCAAAAGGTGTCTGGTTTTCATCATAAGGCATGTCCTTGCATAACAAGCATTTGGACTACCTTTGCGCCCCGTTCAAAATCCCCAGATAATGTCACATCAATCCATTCGCAATGTTGCCATCATTGCACACGTAGACCACGGCAAAACCACATTGATGGATAAAATCCTTCACCACTGTTCATTGTTTCGCAGCAACCAGGAGATGGGTGAATTGATTCTTGACAACAATGATTTGGAGCGTGAGCGTGGCATCACCATCCTTTCCAAGAACGTATCCGTGAACCACAAGGGGGTGAAAATCAACTTGATTGACACACCTGGCCACGCCGATTTTGGTGGTGAAGTTGAGCGCGTTCTCAACATGGCAGACTCCGTGCTTTTGCTTGTAGATGCCTTTGAGGGGCCCATGCCTCAAACACGTTTTGTCTTGCAAAAAGCCCTTGAAATGGGACTTTGTCCCATCGTTGTCATCAACAAAGTTGACAAGCCAAACTGCGATCCGGAATCAGCTCATGAAGCGGTATTTGACCTGATGTTCTCTTTGGATGCCACGGAAGAGCAACTAGATTTTCCCCATGTTTACGGCTCCGCTAAAAACAATTGGATGGGCCATGACTGGAAGGTGCAGACCGACAGCGTAGAGCCATTGCTTGACATGATTCTTGAGCATGTGCCTCCAGCTATTCAGCGCGAAGGCACCGTCCAGATGCTTGTGACCTCCTTGGATTTTTCTCCTTACACGGGTCGCATGGCTATTGGCCGACTGCATCGCGGCACCTTAAAAGAAAACATGCGCGTGACTATTGCTCACCGTGATGGCAGCAAAAGCATTGCTCGCATGAAAGAGCTCTACCTTTTTGAAGGCCTTGGCAAGATGCGGGTTAAAGAGGTTCAGTCCGGAGACCTTTGTGCCATCAGTGGCATCGAAAAATTTGAAATTGGCGACACTGTTACTGATTTGGACAACCCGGAGGCCCTGGCAACAATTGCCATTGATGAGCCAACCTTGAGCATGGTTTTCTCCATCAACGATTCTCCATTCTTTGGGAAGGAAGGCAAGTTCGTCACCTCGCGTCACCTGAAGGAGCGCTTGGACAAAGAGCTTGAGCGAAATCTCGCATTGAAGGTCAAACCCACCGGTTCTGCCGATTCCTTTCAGGTGTTTGGCCGTGGTGTTTTGCACCTATCCATCTTGATTGAAACCATGCGTCGCGAGGGGTATGAATTACAAATTGGACAGCCAACCGTGTTATTCAAGGAGATTGACGGCGTGAAATGTGAGCCGATTGAGGACATGGTCATTGACCTGCCAGAAAGCAAAAGCGGATCTGCCGTTGAATTAGCAACCAAGCGAAAAGGCGAATTGGTGAACATGACACCCAAGGGTGACCGCATGATTCTCAATTTCCGCATCCCTTCAAGGGGCATCATTGGCCTTAGAAATGCCATGCTGACAGCCACTGCTGGTGAGGCCATTTTAAACCATCGTTTGCTGGGCTATGAGCCTATGAAAGGCGACATCCCTCGCCGATTGAGCGGGTCCTTGTTGTCCACCAACAAGGGCAATGCCTTTGCCTACTCCATTGACCGATTGCAAGATCGCGGCACCTTCTTCATTGATCCAGGTGAGCAGATTTATGACAGTCAGATCGTCGGTGAACACTCAAGGTCCACGGATTTAGGTGTCAACCTAACCAAGCCAAAAAAATTGAGCAATGTTCGCGCCTCCGGCACGGATGACAAAGTGAGAATTTCCCCTGCACGAAAGCTTCGCTTGGAAGAAGCCTTGGAGTACATCCAAGGCGATGAGTGGGTTGAGGTGACACCTTTGAGCATCCGCCTCAGAAATCGCAGCTAACCCCTGATTAAGCATTGGTCATTTAGGCTATCTTAGCCCTGAATGGATCTCATCAACACACCGTCAGTTTTGATTGCCCTTGCGGCAATTGTTATCGTCTCCTACCTCTTCAACCTATTGGCGAAGAAGACAAGGATTCCCTCGGTTTTGATGCTGCTCGCAATGGGCATGATTTTGCGGGGAGCCGCCAGCGCATCTGATTTTGAGGAGCCTAACGTGGTTCCCTTATTGGAAGTCCTGGGATCAGTTGGACTGATCATGATTGTACTGGAAGCTGCATTGGACCTCAAGCTCACAAGGCAAAACCGCGGCATGATTGGCCGGACTTTCTTGGTGACCATCATTGAACTCTCAGCGACTACCGCCTTCCTTGCAGCCGTCTTTCACATAGGCATGAATGCACCTTGGGTGAATGCCATTGTTTACGCTGTGCCATTGAGCATTTTAAGTTCTGCCATCATCATTCCCAGTGTGGAAAACTGTGCCCACAAGGTCAAGGAGTTCATGATTTATCAGTCCACTTTCAGCGACATCATTGGCATCATGTTTTTCTACTTTTTGGTTGAAGGCTTTTCCAATCCTGTCGGCGGCACCGCAGAATGGCTCATCCAATTTGGATGGACCTTTGGTGTGTCCATCATTATATCAGCGGTCTTTGCCTACCTCCTGGTACTTCTCCTGAAGAACATCAAGACCCAACTCAAGCTCTTCTTGCTGATTTCTGTTTTGATCTTGCTCTATGCCGTTGGCAAACTCTTCCACATCAGCAGCCTGCTCATTATTTTGATATTTGGCCTGATTCTCAACAACCCCAAGACCTTTTTCTTTGGACCTTTGCAGCGCTGGCTCAAGGAAGATGTGGTGGCTAGCCTGTTGGAAGACTTTCGAATCATCACCCGAGAGACAGCCTTCATTGTTCGGACCTTCTTCTTTGTGGTCTTTGGTTTCAGCTTAGACTTGATGTCCCTAGCCAACCCTTTGGTTATTTTTTATGCCTTGATTGCCTTGGTTGGAATCTTCCGCATCCGAGGCAGCATCCTTGGCTGGTCTGAACGCAAACCTGAGCCGCTTTACCGCTACATGGCCCCGCGTGGACTGATCACCATTTTGCTGTTTTACAGCATTCCAAAAGCCTTTCATATTCCCGCTTTTGACAACGGGATTTTACTTTACATCATCCTTGCAAGCTCCATCTATATGGCTTGGGGCATGGTGAGAAACCGAAGCAAGGATGACACCTCCAGCATGGGCGATGTGCTGAGAAGCTCCCTAGGGATGGAGGCTGAGGATGTGGAGGATGAGGATGAAACGCCCTATTCAGGGGCTTGATGCCAAAAGATCATGGTGACACATCACGTTCATCAATGCGCCTCCAGCCAGTTGTCACCCAGTCCAACATCTACAATCAAGGGAACCTTTAATTGGTAGGCACTTTCCATGGACGTTTTCACCATGGATTGCAGTTTTTCCAATTCTTGGCGCGGTGCATCAAAGACCAGTTCATCATGCACTTGCAAGATGAGTTTGGCTTCAAACTTACCCTCATCAAGCGCCTTGGCAACTTTCAACATAGCCAGTTTCACAATGTCAGCAGCACTGCCTTGGATGGGTGCGTTGATGGCATTTCGTTCTGCATGACCTCGCATGGCACCATTGCGTGAATTGATGTCTCTGAGGTAGCGGCGGCGACCCATTAAGGTCTCAACAAATCCTTTATCCCTGGCACTTGCTACTTGTGCATCAATGTAATCTTTGATGCCCGGGTACGTGGCAAAGTAACTGTCTATGATAGCCTTTGCCTCGCTTCGGGATAGATTGGTTTGCTGTGCCAGACCAAAGGCAGACACCCCGTAAATGATGCCAAAGTTCACCGTCTTTGCGTGACCCCTCTGCTCCCTGGTCACGTCCTTGATGGGGCAATGGAAAATGTTGGCTGCAGTGGTTGCATGGATGTCCTCCCCAGCATTGAAGGCATCGATCATGGCTTGGTCACCACTCATGGATGCAATGACTCGTAGTTCAATCTGCGAATAGTCTGCACAGAGCAACTGGTGGTCCTTGTCCCGTGGCACGAATAGGCCTCTTACCACACGGCCACGCTCAGTTCGGATCGGGATGTTTTGCAGGTTAGGGTTGGTGGAAGACAGCCTGCCTGTGGACGCCACAGCTTGATTGAAGGTGCTGTGAATCCGCCCCGTGCCAGGATGAACCAGTTGCGGCAAGGCGTCCACATAGGTGCTTCGCAGTTTGCCAACCTGACGCCATTCAAGGATGTCCTTGATGATGGGGTGTGCCGCCTGCAATCCTTCCAAGACCTCTTCGCCTGTGGCGTACTGGCCTGTTTTGGTTTTTTTTGCCTTATCTGATAGGGCCATGCGATCAAAGAGCACCTCACCCAGTTGCCTAGGGGAACCTAGGTTGAATTCGCAATTGGCTTGTTTGAATATGCCTTGTTCAAGGTCCGCTGATTGCAATTTCAGTTCCTCAGAATAGCTTGCCAAACCCTTTTGGTCGACTCGGATGCCTGCAGACTCCATGTGTGATAGCACGTCAACCAAGGGTATTTCCAAGTCATTGTACAGGCCATCAATACCCTTGGATGCCAGCATGGGTAGCAAGACTTGATCAACCTGAAGGGCCATGTCCACCAACTGACAAGCGTGATTCAAGACGCTTGAAGCGGGCAACTGCCGGAACGTTTTTCGTTGCTTGCCCTTTGGGCCTAACAGAGCGGCTGTTTCCAAAGGAATGATGTCTGTCAGCAGGCTTGCCAGGCTTGCCAAATCATGGCGGCGATCTGGCTCCAGCAGGTAGTGAGCCAACATGGGGTCTGATTGGATGCCTTGCAGTTCGACGCCTTGCTGCCTGAGCACTTGGCTCACGAATTTGATGTCATGTGCTCCCTTGCCAATGGATGGATCTTGCAGCAAGCCTGCGAGCAATTGCCAACGGGTATCCGCGGCCACCTGGCTTGAAGGCATGGGGATGTAATAGGCCTTGGACGGTGACCATGAGAGGGCCAACCCCACAAAGTCTGCGGTCATGGCATCCTCTCCGTCGCAGAGGCAAGACAGGTAGATGCTTTGCTCACCCTGCATCAAGCGAACCAAGGCTTGGACGCCTTCATCGCTGTCGATGCATTGGTACAACTCCTTTGTCTCTATTGCTGTCAGCTCACTCACGGAATCCATGGCAAACATATCCATTTGGCCACCGGTTGATGGTGCCGATGCGGCCACCTTTTTTGCTGGTTTGGGCGGTTGAACTGGTAGGGATTCTACTGGCGCTGACTGCGGGAGAATGCGTCTTGCAAGGCTTCTGAATTCCAAGACCTCAAGCAAGGCGGTCAATGCAGGTTCATCAGCCGCTTTGCGCAAAAGGCCGTCCACATCTAGGGTCACGGGCACATCGGTGATGATGCGAGCCAACTCCTTTGACATGATGCCCTGCGCCTTGTGTTCACGGATGCGCTCACCCAGCTTGCCTTTGATCTCGTCAGCATGGGCTATTGTGCCTTCCAATGAATCGAATTGTGCCAGAAGTTTTGCGGCGGTCTTTGCTCCCACGCCTGGCAATCCAGGGATGTTGTCTGATGCGTCACCCATCATTCCCAGGATGTCTACCACCTGTTCCACCCGCTGTATTTGCCATTTGTCACAGACTTCTTTAATCCCAATCACTTCATGAGGATTGCCGGATCGGCCGGGCTTGAACATTTTGATTTTTTCTGTCACCAATTGGCCAAAGTCCTTGTCTGGTGTCATCATGTAGACATCAAAGCCTTGCGCTTCTGCCTGCTGAGCAAGGGTGCCAATGACGTCATCTGCTTCATAGCCCTCAAGCCCCAATGCAGGAATCTTGACGGCCTCCAGGAGCTGGTGGATGTAGGGGACTGCGATCTTAATGCCCTCCGGTGTGGCATCCCGGTTGGCCTTGTAGTCGGCATAGCGTTCCGTGCGGCTTGCAGAACCTCCAATGTCAAACACCACCCCAATGTGGGTGGGCTGTTGCTTCTCCAGCACATCAATCAAGGCAAGCATGAAGCCGTAGATGGCAGAGGTGTCCAGCCCCTTACGGGTGATCCTCGGGTTGCGGATGAAGGCAAAATGTGCCCGAAAAATCAAGGCAAAGGCATCAAGGAGAAAGAGTTTAGGTGTTGACATAGTTGTTCCCAAATGTAAGGGCTTGAGGGAGTACTTTTGACCTTAAGATCATGCCTCAGTCACTTGTCATCATTCCAACCTTCAATGAGAAGGAAAACATTTTCGCCATCGTCGATGCCGTCTTGTCTTTGCCCCAGCATTTTGACCTGCTTGTGGTTGATGACAACTCCCCTGATGGCACGGCAGGTATGGTGATGGACCTGCAGCTCAAATACCCCAAGCGCTTGCATTTAGCGCAGCGCAAAGGCAAGCTTGGTCTTGGTACCGCCTACATTCATGGCTTTCGATGGGCCCTTGAGCGTCAATATGACTACGTTTTTGAAATGGATGCCGACTTCAGCCATGACCCCAAGGACCTTGAGCGCCTGTTGGAGGCTTGCGTCATGTACCATGCGGACATAGCCATTGGCTCGCGCTACAGCGGCGGCGTCAATGTGGTGAACTGGCCAATGTCACGGGTCTTGCTGAGCTTCTTTGCATCCAAGTACGTTCGCCTGGTCACGGGGCTCCCCATTCACGACACCACAGCAGGCTTTATTTGCTACAAGAGGGCGGTGCTAGAGGCCATGGATTTCAATCGCATTCGCCATGTGGGCTATGCCTTTCAAATTGAAATGAAATTTCGTGCCTGGAAACAGGGTTTTAACCTAGCTGAGGTTCCGGTAATTTTCACGGATAGGCAAGCAGGCACAAGTAAAATGAGCAAGGGCATCATCAAGGAAGCTATTCTGGGTGTCATCATGCTGAAACTCTCAAGCTTTTTCTGGAAATGAGTAATCAAAAAAAATTCCTCATCAAAAATGCCAAGGTGGTCAATGAGGGGAGTATCACAGAAGGGGATATTTTGATTGAGGATGGTCGCATTGTCAATATTGGCAGTCACTTAACGCCTAAGGATCACCTGGTGCAGGTCATGGACGTTCAAGGGTCATGGGTCATGCCTGGCGTGATCGATAGCCAAGTCCATTTCCGGGAACCCGGCTTGACGCACAAAGGCAATATCGCATCAGAATCAAGGGCTTCCATTGCTGGGGGTGTAACCTCCTATGTGGAGCAACCCAACACCAAGCCAGCTGCGGTGACCATTGAAGCCCTAGAGCACAAATACGACATTGCTTCCAAAACATCCTTTGCCAACTACAGCTTCAACATGGGGGCAACCAACGACAACTTGGAGGAGCTGAAAAAGCTATCAAAAAAAGATGTAGCTGGGGTTAAAATCTTCATGGGCTCATCCACTGGCAACATGCTAGTTGACAACCACAAAACCTTGGATGCCATCTTTTCTCAGATTGATCATCAGCTGATTGCGCATTGTGAAGACGAGGGCACCATCCAGGAAAATTTGGCAAGAATCAGCCAGGAAAAAGGGCTAGAAAACCTCAGCGCAGAAGACCACCCAGCCATTCGATCTGCTGAAGGTTGCTACCTGTCTTCCTCTGCTGCCATTGCCCTAGCAAAGAAACACGGCGCCCGCTTTCACCTCTACCATGTGTCAACGGAGCAAGAGCTCGGCTTGTTAAGCAAGAAGCCCTTGCGGAAGAAAAAAATCACGGCTGAGGCCTGTGTACATCACCTGTGGTTCCACGACAAGGATTACGCAACCCTAGGTAATCTCATCAAATGGAACCCCTCCATCAAGGCGAAAACTGACCGGAACGCCCTGCGCAAAGCCCTGCTTGATGGCCGCATCGATGTGGTGTCAAGTGACCATGCACCGCACACCTTGGAAGAGAAAATGCAGCCCTACCATTTGGCGCCCAGTGGCGG
>DFSH01000006.1:0-1679 GCA_002378565.1 Flavobacteriales bacterium UBA3442
CCTACCTCTACAGACCGATTGCCCTTGTACCGAAAATATGCCACACTGACCATGAAGCATCGCGGTAAAACCCTTGCGTTGATCGCTTACCAATCGCAATCCCTGATGACCAAAGAGGGCTATGAAGACCACCTTTTTATTCCCTTTGCTGATGCGAGCAATGGCCACACATCCTATGGTGGCGGGCGCTACATTGACATCAACAAAGACCTAGCCAAGTCCCTATGGGTAATTGACTTCAATAAATCCTATAACCCTTACTGTGCTTACAGTGGCCGTTACTCTTGCCCCAGCATTCCAAGCATTAATCGCCTGCATGTGGCAATCGGTGCCGGGGTCAAGGCACCTCACCCACATGACTAAGGACAGCTACCAACACATCCACAAGGAGGGCTATGCCCTCATCAAGGACAAAGGCAGCAAGTTCCATGCTTATGCCTTTGAAGTCAACTCTGTTGACCAGGTGCATGACCGCATTGCTTCATTGCGGAAAGAACACCCCCTGGCACGGCATTTTTGCTGGGCCTCAATCATTGGCTTTCCACAGGCAGAAGAACGCGCCAATGATGCAGGGGAACCCGCTCATTCAGCAGGCACACCCATCCTCCATGCCTTGCTGTCTGCCAACTTGCACAACAGTGCCGTGGTGGTAGTTCGGCTTTTTGGCGGAACAAAACTTGGCATACCAGGCCTTATCTCAGCCTACAAAGGGTCAGCCTCAGCAGGTATTGCTCAGGCTGAAATCCAAGAAGCCTACCTGATGCGTCAAGTCCATTTGACTTTGACCTATGAAGACATTGGCGCCTTGGAGTCTCTAGCCAGTCAGCATCAAGCACAATTGAAGGATGCCAGCTATGGCGAGACCTGTCAAATGACATTGCACTATCGAGCTAGCAAACAGGCGTCCATCGAATCAAGCTTGCAAGCCTTGCACCGCATTCAATGTACCTTCGTGGCATGAAAACCCGCAGCATACAGGTCGGCAACATCCCATGTGGTGGCGATCAACTTTTCTTAATTTCAGGACCCTGTGTAATCGAAGGTCGCGACACCATGATGGCTGTGGCAGAAGGTCTAGCAGAGCTTCGCGAAGCTTTGCCATTGGCTGGCATCATCTATAAATCCAGCTTCACCAAGGATAACCGCTCAAGTGTTGACTTTTACCAAGGCCCAGGCCTGGATGAAGGTCTGAAACTGTTGCAAGAGGTCAAGGAACAGTTTAACTTCCCTTTACTCACTGACATTCACCAAGCTGATCAGGCCATGCCCGCCTCAGAGGTGGTTGATGTATTACAAATACCCGCCTACCTGTGCATGCAGACTTCCCTTGTGCTTGCCGCTGCAAAAACAGGCAAGGTCATCAATGTCAAACATGGACAATTCCTGGCGCCCGAAAACATGAGCAAGGTCTGTGTAAAAATCACTTCCACTGGCAATGAGCAGATTCTGCTCACTGAACGTGGGTACAGCTTTGGTTACAATGACCTGGTGGTTGATCCTAGAGCCTTCTACCACATGCGTGAAACAGGCTACCCGGTGATATTTGATGCCACACACTCCATCAGGAAGTATGGCATCCCATCCGCTGACCCATCAGGTGGCGCCAAACAATACCTTGATGTGTTGACACGATCAGCTGTTGGTGCTGGTGTTGATGGCTTGTTTATTGAAGCTCATCC
>DFSH01000006.1:1936-6621 GCA_002378565.1 Flavobacteriales bacterium UBA3442
AGCCAAATGAACATCAATGAATTGGGTGAATTTCTCAAGCCAATGATTGCCATTCATGCAGCTGGCAAGGCCTGTTAGTAGCGAGATCCTAGTTGTAGTGCCTTAGTAAAAAAGGTTTTCCAACCTCTTGGAATCAATTTAAAGCTAGGCTTTTGTGATGGGCAATGAGCTACTAAAGCCTAACCCTTGCTTATACGATAAGGGAGGCGCTTACACTTCCTTCACAAAGCGTGCTGAATCAAAGCGAACCCTGGGGCCGTAAACCCCTGTCTCTGCACGTTTTCCAGCAGATATGACCATGCATATTTCCGCAGCTCGTGGCAGGTTCAACAATCGTTTGATTCTGACTGAGTCCATGCCCTCCATGGGGCAGGTATCAAAGCCATGTGCTGTCATCGCAAGCATGTAGTTTTCACAGGCAAGCGCCGTAGACTTCTGTGCCCACAAGCCCATGCCAGATCTCGAAAATGGGCCACGTGGCGTTGGTTTCCTCAACCCCCTCAACCAAACAGCTAAGGTCTTGATTGGTCCATAGATCCCCAGCGGCCCCATGTTATAGGCCAAAGGGACAATTTTTTTATAATACTGGTAGGCAGCACCCATTCGCTGCTTTTTTTTCTCATCAAACTTTGCCAACATCATGGCATTGTTTTCTTTCCATAAATCTGGACGCGCAACAGCAACCACCAATTCCTGTGCATACTTTGCAGCAGGTTGATTCAGGCAATAATTAACCAATTGCTCCTTTTTTTTAGCTGACCGAACCCAATAAAACTGCCATGTTTGGAGATTGGAACTGTTGGGTGCCAACAGGGCCAACCGCAAACATTCCTTCATCACGGACTCAGGGATAGGGCTGTCATCATACACTCTGACAGATCGACGGTTTTCTACAATGGTCTTGAACGCCTCAACATCCACTGGGTTTGCGACTTCTGTGTAGCCATGCTTAGGCGCTTTTGAGAAAATATCAACCTCTGCCATGGCACTTTAAGCTTAAAATAAAGGCATCCATACGTCGTTGAAGGACTGCTTTGCTTCGCTGATCAATCCACGCACCATCCTCTGAAAGGATTTTCACAATACCAGGCAGTGCAAGTTTTTCATGGAAAACTGGCAAGCCCATGTAATGCAGCACCGACGTCAAATGATCCAGTCCACGCAAATTGCCTGCTCGACCTGCTGAGACGCCAACAAGCATGACTGACCGACCTTCCATTATCTTCCAATCATCGTCGTCACTGAGGCTTTCCAGAAAAACTTTCAAAATGCCCGGGTATGAGCCATTGTACTCCGGTGCCACAATCATCAAAGCCTTTGCCGGCGTAATTAACGTTTTTATGACATTTTCCATGACTGCTGATCGATTGCCAAACATGTCGCTGACGGACAAATCTGATGGCAAATCCTCCAGACTCAACACATTGGAATCCTGGCCTCCTTGCTCAAGCATTTTTTGCATTTGCAAGGCCATTTTATGGCTGTAATTGTTAGGACGGTTGGTCCCGGAAATGATGAGGATCATTCAATAGCTATGATTAGATTTCCAAATTTACACCTATAGACACTTACAAAATCAATGCCGAATATTTTCAGACATCCATGCTGCAACACGATCATTCAAGTCCACGCCATCGACCCCTTCCATGGCAGGACCAAAGGTGAGGTCAACCGACCAACTTGGTTTTCCCAACATGCGTGTCAGATGAGAGATGAATGACTCCTCTCCCACCCAGGCCATTTCAGGGTCACTGTATTCTATGGTCAATGGCAGAATCGGCACGCCTTTTTCAGCAGCGACATGAAACATGCCCGGCTTGAACGGCAATAAGCCCTTCTCGCTGCAATAACCTTCAGGGAAAACCACAGGGCTCATGCCTTGACTTACCCTATCTGCCAACATCAGCTTTGCAGCGCGCCTGGACTCCTTGCTACTGCGGTCAACAAATACCGTGTCCATTGCTGAAGCTGCTAACCCAAATATTGGCCACGACTTCAACTCTTCCATAGCTAGATATACGACAGGCGCATAACTGTAAACAAAAATCGCATCAGCATAGGACCTGTGATTGCACATGGCTATTCCTGCGCGACGAACCATTTCACCCTTGACGTTCACCTTGATACCTAAGGTGAATAGCACCATGGATCGCCAGGCATTGATCATGCGGTGTCTAAACCCCATGCTTACGCCAAGGAATTTGGCAACAATCACCGCAGATATAATCAGCAGAAGTAAGACAATTGTAAGCGGAATCCGGTACATGTAGCGGATTAATTTCATTAGATTTTGTTTTTTTTACCCCTAAGGTTCAGCATTTCCACAAAAAGAGAAAAACCTACGGCGGCATAGATATAGCTCTTAGGGACCTCAATGCCAGCGCCATCCAGTATCAGCATAAAGCCAATCAGTATCAAAAATGCCAGGGCAAGAAGCTGCAGGCTGGGGTGCTTTTCAATGATTTTTGAAACGGGTCCGCTGAATTTAAGCATCACGATCATAGCCACCACGATAGCAGCAATCATGACCGGTAATTCGTCCGTCATGCCAATGGCCGTGAGGATGCTATCAAAGCTGAATACGATGTCCAACAAGCCGATTTGGATGATGATGGATATGAAATGCTTTTTCACCTTCATGTGATGGCCGGCTTCTGAATGGCCCTTCTCTACGATTTCATAAATCTCTACTGTGGCCTTATGCAAGAGAAACAAACCCCCTGCAAATAGGACCAAGTCCTTGCCGCTGACTGCGTGGTCACCTATGCTGAATAACGTATTTGTCCAAGTCATGAGCCACGTGATTCCCAAGAGCATCAGCACACGAAACACCAAGGCCAAACCAATGCCTAGTTTTCGTGCCTTGGCACGAATGGCTTCAGGCAACTTATTGGTGAGAATACTGATGAATATGATGTTATCAATCCCTAACACGACTTCCAGAAAAGATAGGGTCATGAACGCAAGGAGGACATCAAGGGTCAAATAAGCTTCCATTTAACAAACTTAATCACCTTGAAACGAAAACGGGCCAGATTTTCATCCAGCCCGCTTTGAGTTATCAAAAGGATATTGACTTATTTCTGCGTTACAATCCGAAGGAATGCTCTCCGATCATCCGCCAACAGTTCAATGTGGTATACGCCTGCTGCCAGAGATTGCATACCCAATAAGGCTTCACCTTTCGTATCAAAATCTAAGACCTGTTGAAGAACCACACGCCCCATGCCATCACTGACTGTCACGAGACTTCTCGATTGCGGCAACCAATGGCTGATGGTTAAGGTTTGCGCGCCTGTCAATGGGTTGGGGTAGGCAATCACTGCTCCTAGAGCACCGGGTTCATCCAGACCTAGCTCATCCAAGCGATGGGTCACGGTATCGGAAAGACCACATGAACTGTTGACAATCAAGGACACATTGTACAATAAGCTTGGCACTGAGTAGTTGTGTTGCGTGTAATTGGTGCCTGTGCTTGACGTGCCGTCACCCCACAACCATAAATAGTTGTTGGCTCCGACCGTGCTTGTGGCATCAAACTGAACCAGCATGCCGCTACCTGATGAGCTCACAATGAACCATGTGAATGCAGCCACCGGTTTAGAACAAATATCTAAGACCTGTGTATCAGTCAAGGTGTCTCCACATAAGTTAACAACCGTGAGGACAACTGTGTATTGGCCACCAGTGGAATAGGTATGAGAAGGATCCGCACCTGTGGTACTCGTGCCATCACCAAAGTTCCAAGCGATGTAACTATAGTCAGCAGGGTTCAATGGCCCAGTGAATCCAATTTGGAAAATCTGGGTCGTGTAGGTGAATGGCTGTAACACCGTGTCACAGACTTCAATGTTTTGAATCAAGGTGTCCGTTTGCCCACATTGGTCCGTGACAATCAAAGAAACCTGATAATTACCTGCACTGCTGTAGGGATTCACACCAGGGTTAACCGTGCCGTTGTTTCCATCACCATAGTCCCAAGCATAGGTCAGCGCGGTACCTGTAGAGGCACTGGCATCATAGGTTATGGTCAAGCCATTTGAACTGCTTGTGAAGCTGGCAATTGGCGTAGGACAGGGATTACTACAACTTGATGAACCACTGTACTTGAATCCAGTGGTGATGTTTGCGCCAGCAGTCTGGCTGTTGATGGTCACGCCATTGGCATCTTTCAATACCCAACCACATTCATTAGACCACTGCCCGCCATTGACAAAGCGCAGGCGAAGGGTGTCGCCATCACAGACATTGATGCTGAAGCTCGCGGCTGAACCATTGGCCATGCTGTAATCGGTGGTGATTCCGCCCGTCGTCAATGTGATCTTGTGCTGTACCGAACCTTGCCAGTTGGCATCCCAGCCATCACCAAAGGTGTCTGACAAATCCAAGGTATATACACAGCCGTTGCTACAATTGAAGGTTTGCATCGAGACAGGCCCTGTGAGGGTAGAATAACTAGAAGCTCCACATGAATCAACAACATACAAATCGTACAAGACACCTGCAGTCAATCCCGTCAAAATATAAGGGTTTGATGTGGTGGTTACCAGGGTTCCCGCGCCCACAGTGAAGCCTGTTGGTCCGTATTCCAATATAGCTGTGCCGCTGCCACCACTGAGCCAAGAAACACTCGCTGTGGTCGATGTCAATGGTGTCACCGCCAAATTGGTTGGCGCTGGACAGTT
>DFSH01000014.1:0-2072 GCA_002378565.1 Flavobacteriales bacterium UBA3442
GTCAAGGTCCTGGCAATTTAAATGCTGCCCATTCCATTGGTAGAGCTTGAGAGACAAGGCGGGATTTTCACTGACATGAATCAATGTGAATGGTTCAAAGTCGGACATGTCAAGCGCATTGAACCATTGATCACCATGCAGGAGCAAGTCAATGGCAAGCAATCCACGGCTTTTCCCGTAGGTCCTTCTTGGGGTGTGCTTGACATCAGCGCCATTGAGCAAACAGGCACAGCCTCCATCATGTCGAGCGATCCATGTGCCGCCAGCTAATTTGTCTTTTGGGTACGTCAATTCCTTGCCCTGATGGTTGTAAGGCTGTGGCGAGTCAGTGCGTCTGTTGGGGTCTTCGTCCCGATTAGAAGTCAGCTGGTAGCCATTAGCAGTTGGCAAAAAAGAGACGATACACATATTTTAGTTCTTTTGAATAGCTTGGCGATTGGCTAGTGTAGAAGGGGCGATGCCAAAGTTGTCATTGACTAAGTGGTTCAGGCCAAGCTCAATCAATGCCACAGACATCAATGCCATGTGATGTAGGGTGTGTTCTGATACATTGAGAAGCTCACGACTCAAAGAGCTTTCCAGGCCATGAGCATGCTTTAAATAAACCACCTTGTTGATATTGAGACGATGCCACTGATTTTGAATATTTACAATGCAAGCCATTGCTTGATTCACTTGGGTTTCAACAAGGGGATCTCGTTTTCTGGAATCGTAATCAGCTACCTGTCCGTCAGCCACCTTGAGTAAACACTCATAGAAGCCAAGGGTATGCCTGATGTGCTCGCCAAGGCTTGCCATGGAAAGCGTCGGAATAGGCTTAGCATAGGAGACATCGCTGACCTGAGTCAGTAGGCCATGGATGTCTTGAAGCTGTGATTCGCAAGCGCTCCATAGCAGTTGATGACTGTTGTCCACTAAAACAGGTATGAGGCACTCACCTGAATCGTCTTGGCGATACTTGTGGATGTCTTACCAGAGCTGAATTCAATACCATAGTCTGACAAGGTTAATTCAAAAGCGGTGATTAGTTTAATCTTAGCCCCTTTGACCAAGGCTGATGCCTCCATTTTGACAGGTTGGGTTTTCCCTTTGATAGTCATCTCTCCATGAATAGTTAAAACAAGCTCCCCTGGCTTAGTGAAATCGTGACTGTCCATGTTTTGAATTTGGCCTATAAATTTAGCCTTAGGGAACTTAGCTGTATTTAAAAAGTTCTCCTGATTGAAATGCTTTTGCATCATGCGTTTCTCAAATTCAAAACTTTGCATTGGAACTGAAATGATGACATCACCGGACTCCGTGTTGAGTACCGCTATTGATTTGTAGTTGTTTGCTTCAATGTCTTCAAATGCCGTATGGGAATAGAATGTAATCAGGCTGCCGGTGCTTTTCAGCTTACCAGGCAAGGTGGCGAAGGCGCTGAGTGTGATGGCTGCGATGGCCAATAGAAGGAGTTTTCTCATGATAAATAGGTATTGATAATGATTGAAATAAAAATATATAAGTTCTTGATCTGTGGAATTAGGGTAATCAAAGCATGTCAAATAGGTCGGCTTTCTCAATGATTACAGGCTCGAACATTTCCAAGTCCTTATCATAGGCCGCACCCGAACGAATCACCCCTTTGATTATAACTTCCTTACCAACAGAAAGTCCATTAGTAGAGGCATTGGTCTCAAGGGTGAAGGTACAGCTCACCCCAGCTGGATCGTCATCACTTTGCAGTAAAATTACCACCTGATTATTGAAGTCTCTACTGATATTTGCGATGATCCCAGTTACTTCTAAAATGCTAGACTCGCCGCTAGCATCCAAGTATTTTGCATTGGCGCTAGCTGCATCATCGAGGTACTCCTGGACCAATGCTGTAGCAGGTATTTGGTAGTCGCTATCCGCGCCTTGAACATCCCTTTTAGGCATGTTGAGCATGTAGGCTATAATGGTGATACCAGCAGCAAGGATGATGGAGACGCCCATGAGTATTTTTTTGCGATTCATGATGGGGTATTGTATAGTTTAAGAAATGTTATCAATAAAAACCCGCCATGTTAATGGCGGGGTTTTTTTTTTTA
>DFSH01000014.1:2263-5680 GCA_002378565.1 Flavobacteriales bacterium UBA3442
GCCGCCATGTTAATGGCGGGTTTTTATTTGTGAATTACCAGAAGTATTATGACTACTGAATCAGCAATTTATCATTACCAATTAGCGTGCCATGCTGATCAAATGATCGCAGAATATACAGGCCCTGAGGGAGGGTAGATACATCCCAAGAAGTGCCTGTGGATTGCAGTGCATGGCTGCGGCCATCCATTGAAATCACAATAACATGTGCAGGGTTTGCCTTGAAGGTGATGTAATCTATTGCAGGGTTTGGGTAGGCCTGTGAAGCAAGGAGCTCGCTTTCATCTTGCCCAGCCGTTGCGCTGACTTGGAAAATAATGGAAAGATCTTGCATCAAGTAGCCATCTGATAACCTGACAGCGAGAATGTAGGGCGTGCTTCTGGTTTGTGCTGAGCTTGGCGCCCATAAGATGTGTGCTGAGATGGAATCGTTGATGCCTGACCCAGTTGAAGTGAAGCTCGCAGGGTTGGGTTGCGTGAAGAACGGCTCACCATAGGCGGCCACATGCAAGGTTTGACCTGAAGGAGAGTAGCCAGAAAGGTTCAACTGGTAAGAGGAATTCTGAATCAGGTTCACGTGGATGTTGCCTAAGGCATCAACCGGCAGGTTACCGGTATTCCATAGGGGTGCCGCATTGCTTGTTTGTACGGTGATGAATTGCATGTCTCTCCGAATGGATCCAATTTTCACACCATTGCGGTACTCATTGACCAAGACCGTTGCTACAAAATTACCAACGGTGTTAGCCGTCCATGTGATGGTCCCTGTGATGGGGTTGATGGTCATGGGGCCTGAAGCAGCAGCTGGTGGCAATGTGAATCCAGGACAAGGGCTGTTCCAGCTGTTCAGAGGGAATGATAGGTCCCAATGCAAGGAGTCCCCATCGGGATCAAAGGGCAGGGGATTGTATTGCCAAGGCGTATTCACAGGCAAGAAAATGGCAGCAGGAACCAAAAAGAAGGGTGTGGAGTTACTCAAGCTATCCATGGCAGTCACCTCCGTTTGAAGAAACATGCTTTGACTCAGGGGGCTGCTGATGTTTTGAATGGCACCATTTCGACAACAGTTAGACCATCCAATGGTGAACATGCCTTGGTAGGGCAGGGTGATGGTGTCTACAAAGAAATACACCTCGACACCATAGGGGTACATCGGCAAGGTGTTGCCGCTAACCACGCTGTCATAGGCCGTTGAAAAAGTCATGATGACAGTGCCGTTGGAGTCCTTGATAGAAAAGTTAGCGATGTTAGCCATGGGTACACCTAAGGTGTCTCTGTAGGCCGTTAAGGCAATGGCATATTGAAGACCGGAAATTTGTTGAGCAATGATTTCACCGCCCATCAAGTGGGTAGCTGATGTGTTGAAAGATGAAATGCTGATCGCTGCAATGGCTAAATATTTGAATAGACGCATGGGTGGATTGGTTTGTTACAAGCTGTCAATTTAAGGGATTTGCGCCGAATGATTCAAAATGCCAAGCTACCTTTGGCGTATGAAAGCAAAGCACATTGGATTGACTGGGTCAATTGGCGCCGGAAAGAGCACAGCTGCGGCACATTTCAAGCAATTGGGTGTGCCTGTCTACCACGCAGATGAGGCAGCCAAACGCCTCATGGTGGAAAACGTTGATCTGATGGCGGCCATTGAATCGACATTTGGCCCCGGTGTGTATGTTGATGGACAATTGCAAAAAGCTGCTCTAGCAGAAAAAGCCTTTGTGGACAAGGCTTCTGTTGAGAAAATCAATGCCCTCGTTCATCCTATAGTGCATGATGATTTTGTTGCATGGCATGCCAGCCAAGACCATCCGTATATTTTACGTGAAGCCGCTATTTTATTTGAATCGGGCTCTTACAAAGCCTGTGATGCTATTGTATTGGTGGAAGCGCCGAGATCTCTTCGGACGCAACGTGTCATGCAAAGAAGCAGTTTGACAGAAATGCAAGTTGAGCAACGCATGTCAAGGCAATGGTCGGACGCAAAAAAACGCAGTATGTTGACGGCCAATGACCTGATCATTGACAATTCAGGGGATGAAAAGACCTTGGTTCATATGGTGACAATGGCCAATGACTACTTGCTCAGGCTTTGATCGTTGATCGGCTCAACTTCGGCTTCCCTTCGCACCTTATGCCAGACGATCCAAGCAAACAGGGCATTGAATAGGTAGAAGATGTACTTAGCCACGTAAGCCACATTGCCAAAGAGCACATTCTGGTATAGTTTCAGCACATTGTAACTCTGCCAGAAGGCCCAACTGTCTGCGTACATGCGCGGCATGTTCAATGTCCCAGAAAAGGTGATGCATGTGATGGCTGTGGTGACATAGAATTTTGCCATGTCATCAGGGTTTAGCCCCCTTGAAAGGAAATCTGTGAATCCCACGTAATTCAAGCCAAACGCGAGCACGCAGGCTATGCTTGTGTTGATGAAGTAAATGCTGTCAAGTTTGCGAGGGGTGCGTTCCTTTCGTCGCTTCCACATGGCATAACTAAGCATGTTGCCAAGAAAAGAAATAGGGTAGGTCAACATGGCGGCCTGATTGCCTAGGTAGTAATCAACAAAAGCCGTGTTCACTGTCGTGAGAATGCCAATCAGGTTACCTGTGTTGTTCCGTTTGGTTACGAGCCTTGTGGCCATCATGGAAAAGGCAGCGCCCACAGTGGACATCACGCCGATTGGCAAGCCATTGATGACCGTTAAGTGGTAGCCCATAGCTAAGCTGGCCGTCACCACAATGGTGACACCGACCACATCCATGGCGATGCTTTCTGTGACCTTTTGGATCCAGGCTAAGTAGCGCTTTCGCTGTGTCATTGGGGGAATAAAAGGTCAGAAAAGCGATGCATGCCATGGAGGTCCTGAGTCATTTCTGCTGCGATAACTGCACCCAAAGCAAAGCCTTCCCTTGAATGCGCTTCATGCTTAATGCTCAAGCTGTCCTGCTTGGAGCGGTAATGCACTTCATGAGTTCCTGGAACATCAGGTACTCTAGTGGCATCAATGGGCAGTTGTTTGTCATTGGCCTCTAACGACCAGCCCTCAAGCTTTGGGTAGGCAGGTAAAATGCCTTGAGCTAAACTGATGGCTGTGCCACTAGGTTGATCCAACTTATCAGTGTGATGGCATTCACTGATCTGCGGCGCATAGGCTTCAAAGGGTGACATCCATTGCGCCAGCTGAGCATTGAGTTTGAAAAATAAATTCACGCCAAGGGAAAAATTGCTTGCATGCACCAAGGTGCCTTCATGCGCCTGAACCCAAGCATTGACTTTCGACTCATGGTCATGCCAGCCAGTGGTTCCAATGACCATCTTGAGGTTGTTTTCCATGCAAGACTGCATGTTGTCAAGGGCTGCTTCTGGTCGGCTGAACTCAATCACACAGTCAACATTTTCCATGGCATGGGAGGCGAT
>DFSH01000028.1 GCA_002378565.1 Flavobacteriales bacterium UBA3442
GAATTGCTGCGTACATTTTCATTGTAGAAATTCAGAACCCCCATCAGGGTGTTGAAGCGGCCATCATGCATGTAGGGTGCCGTGAAGGCAAGGTTTCTGAGCGAGGGCACCTTGAATTTGCCATTGTCGGAGGCTTTGCCCGTCACATCACCAAGCCCCAGGTCGGTCAAGACAAAATCCAAACCGTTGTTCATCAATTTGTGATTGGTCGCCAATACACCACCGTGGCAGTGAAAGCAGTCAGCTCCTGAGTTGGGTGAACTAGGGTTGACTTCGCCATTGAACAAGAGAATGCCGCGTTGTTCAGATGCGGTGAAGCTTGCCATGCCAGCAGCGACTTGGTCAAACTTGCTGTTGCCACTGATGATGGTGAGCATGAATTGTTCCATGGCCATGCCAAGGTGCTCTTCGTCAATCTTGTTTCGACCAAAGGCTTCCCTGAAACCTTTCTGGTAGCGATCACTGGCCTTCAAACGCTCAATGACCGCGGCCAGTGAAGCATCCATCTCCAAGGCATCTTGGATGGGCATCAAGGATTGTTCACGCAAGGATGCAGCTCGGCCATCCCAGAAAAAAACAGCGTCCCATGCCAGGTTGTGCAAGGCCATGGAGTTTCTGCCACCAGGCAGTCCCCGTATGCCCGTGCTGAAAGCCACAGCGCTGTCGGTGAAGCCAAAAGCGGAAACGTGACAACCTGCACAGCTCTGTGTGCTGTCGCCAGATAGGGTGGGATCGTAAAAGAGTTGACGGCCCAGCAAGATGCCTTCCACCGTCAGTGGATTGTCTCCAGCTATGTCGGGGGGAGGGAACCCAGGAGGAATTTCCAGGAGGTAAGCTGTCGTGTCAGGTTTATTCCAGCCTTCGTTACAACTTGTCGTGGACAAGGTGAGCAGTGAAAGAACAACAGGCAGCAAATACTTCATTGGTCAGTACTCAATAGATGTCTTTGATACTGAATGCCCCCATGAGGTTGTCTCTAACCTTGGACGCGAGGCCATTGTCAAAGGTGCTGTGGGTGAAGTCTCCGGTAATGGCTGGCTCGATAAGGTGGGTGCCATCAAAAATGTTGGCCAGGTCAAAGTCCACAGTGACATTTCTGTCACGGCGGAAATCAATGTCCTGCAGGATATCTACCCTCACGCGATTGCTGTCAAAACCGATGTGGTAAAGGAAGGGATTGGTGCCTGTGCTGGTGGCATAGGTGCCTTCCAGGGCAGAAAAAATGTAGCCGCCAGCCCATCCCCAATGCAAGCCATTGACGGTAGGATTCAATGGATGACCAGCGGGCCACAAAGAGGGGTCACCGTGATTGGCAGAGGTGTCAGGGCCAATGTAAAAACGGATGCCACCATAGTGGCCTGGATCGATTTGATCAGTCAGGGTCCAGTTGCGATCGCTGAGATCGCCAGCCATGTGCACATAGGCAGCTGAACCGCCAATTTCGTTGGCCACTTCGCCGCTTTCATCGAGCAAAGAGAAATCGGTCAGGATTAAATCGCTGCGCACAAAGGTGAATGCATCATTGGTTGTGGCAGATTGATGCAGACTTTGTTCATAGACGACCTCAGTGCCATCAAAGACGGGAGCGAAGGTGATGCTGATATCCACGGGACCCTTTTTCAATCCGTCGCAACCTACCAGAAGAATGGCTAGGGAAAGGAGGGGTAAAAATTTTTGGCTTGCTTTCATGCCTTTATGCTGAAATTTGTAGGGAATTTATTCAGTAAGGATACAAATATAATGCCATGGGCTTGAAGCGAATAGAGAGAACGAAGTTGTTGATACTGATGATGGTCTTCATCCTTGGCGTGGCTGTTGCTTTCAGCATTCAAAAGCCTACCCCTTACTTGCCGGTACTGAACCCTGCCGACATCGAGCCATCGGTGGTGGCTGATAGCCTTGAGCGAGTTGGTAGCGGTCATGTGGTTGGTGAGTTCAACCTAGTCAATCAGTTAGGGGAATCGGTGAGTCGAAGCGATGTGGATGGAAAAATCCGCGTGGTCAGCTATTTCTTCACCACCTGTCCAGGCATCTGCATTGACATGACGGCCAACCTCAAGCTGGTACAAGCCGCCTTTCTCAATGACCACCGTGTGATGATCATGTCTCACAGTGCAACTCCGGTTTACGATTCCGTTCCAGTGCTTCAAGCTTATGGTGAGGCCAATGGCATCGACCCCCAGCGTTGGTGGCTGTTAACGGGTGACCCAAAAGAGCTTAACACATTGGCCAGAACCAGCTATTTCACTGTGCTAGAAGAAGGTCAGGGCTGGGATGAACACAGCTTCATTCATACAGAAAATTTGGTGCTGATTGACCACAAGGGACAGCTTCGAGGCTACTATGACGGGACCCGTGAAGACCAGGCAGAGATGCTTATTGGGCATATCCAATACCTGATAGACAAACAGGCAAAAGCGCTTTCAGATGAAGGATGAGCTGCACATTGCCCTGATTCAGTCGGACATTTCCTGGCTAGATCCCGAAGCCAATTTTGCAAGCTTTGCTGATCACATGCCATTGGATGCAGATGTGATTCTCTTGCCTGAAACCTTTGCCACGGGTTTTGCCACAAAGGACCTAGACGTTGCGACAGATCCGCAAACCGTTGACGCCATCCAAGCCTTTTTGTTGCTTCAGGCCAATCGTTGTCAATCCTTTGTGGGCGGATCAGCCTTTGTGAAGGTGGATGACCGCTACCGCAACCGCTTCTTCCTAGCCAGCCCTCAGGGCGAATTGAACTTTGTTGACAAACGACACATGTTCAGCATAGCAGGCGAGGCAGAGCACTTTGATGCGGGCCAGTCTCAGGTCACCGTGCAGGTTCATGGATGGGCCATGCGACTGGCGGTGTGCTACGATTTACGTTTCCCAGTTTGGCTGAGAAATGACCCCAAGGATCCCTATGATGCATTGCTGTTGGTGGCCAACTGGCCGGAATCCAGGGTGGATGCTTGGACCACCCTACTCAGGGCAAGGGCCATGGAAAATCAGTGCTATGTAGCAGGCGTCAATCGGGTGGGCGTGGATGGCTTCAAGGTGCCGCACAGTGGCCAATCCCAGTTGATTGGACCTGAAGGGGGTCTCTTGACTCAGGGCGCCACGCATCAGCAGCAGGTGCTTCGCGCAACCTGGTCGTCCCTCAAGCTGAAGGCAGTGCGCAAGCGCTACCCTTTTATCAATGACGGCGACGCCTTCACCTTGGACTGATCAGGGTTCAATTGACCCATTGGTGGTCGACATGCCAATTGGCGCGGACTTCCACATCGGGCCCACGAAGGATTTGATCGCTGACTTCTCTTGCCCAATATGATCCTGCATCCAATGCACCGTTGCCATTGATGTCAACCACGACATAGAGGGCGTATTGGCCTGGCGGCAAGCCACCAATGCTATCCTTTACCACGCCATTTTCCAGGTTCCACTCACGGTAAATTCCATCCTGTTTAACCAGCCTGAGCATCCCCTTTTTGACCTGAGGCAGGTTGACATGCAGGGCCAGTGTGCCACTGGAATCTGCAGGTAATTGACGCCAACTCAGCAGGCTGTCTGACGGCAATTTTGTGAGGGGCAATTCAAGTGAGTGATTGCTGCTGTCGGTGTGGGCCACGGACCAAGCAATAGGGCTGCGTTCGCCTTCTGACAAACGGTTGTTGCCGTCCTTGTCTAAAAAGGCCCGCAACTGGTAGCTCCCGGGTTTCACGTGATGAAAGTGGGCGCGGCCAGAATCGTCGCTGCGCGTGCTGTAAAGCGGCGGGCCCAACAAGCAAGAATCCTGTGCATCAATGGGGTAGAGACAGAGGGATAGGTCCTTGCCTAATTGCTCCCCGGTGAGGTCAACCAATTGGCCATGAATCATGCCAGAGTCGATGGTCGACCCTGTGGACCAGACCCATTGAAAGCCTTTGAGCACATTGCCTTCATGCAAGTCCTTGACGGCAGACCCCCACTGCATGTTGTAGGTGCTTTCCGGCATCAAGTCCCCCTTCCATGCGATGCTGAGGGTTTTGCCTTTGAGCTCGTAAGTCACGGATTCAGGCAAGGGCGGGGAACAGATGATTTGCTGTGAAGCTTGGTGCAACGTAACGAATTCATCGAAGGTCCACTGCATAGATTGGCCATGCATTTGTGTGCTGCCATAGGGAACATTGGCCGTGACAATGACAGGTGGGTCCACATCTCTGGGTCCGCCGTCAGGGGCCATAGGCAGAGCACACTGGGCAATTAAACCTAAGGCCGCTAGCCCAAGACAAATCCAATTTTCCCAGGCGTGGCGCATGCGGTATCTATGTATATTTGGGTAATTAATCATTACAACCTTATTCGATGAAGCGAATTTACGCCCTGATGGCCCTATTGATTGGACTTACCTATTCTTCTCAAGCACAAACCTATTGCACCACCAGCTTGTACACCACCGGCTGTACTGTGGGTGACGATTTGGATGATGTCACCTTGAACAATCTGGTGCAAACCAACACCGGCTGCTCCACCAATGGCTATGCAGATTACACGGCTGATACCATTTTGGTCCAGCAAACTGCTTTTCTTAACATCAGCGTTACATCCAACTACAGCAACCAATTTTACGCCATTTGGATTGATGCCAATAACGATGGCGACTTTGATGATGCAGGTGAGCAAATATGGGCCTCAACAGCGGCCTCAGGCACGGCAGGTACGACGACAGCTGACGCTTTTGTTATCCCATCCACAGTGCCAATAGGCAACCATCGCTTGAGAATGCGTGGCAAATTTGCTGGCACTGCCCTTGCAAGCACAGAATCGTGCACATCCTTCACCTACGGTGAGACGCATGATTACACGGTACTGGTTGCAGGCCCTCCTGCTTGTCCTCAGCCCTATGCTTTGATTGCAGGTTCTGCGACGGCGACAAATTTCACTTTTTCCTTCACATCCACAGGTAGCAGTTTTGATTTGGAGTATGGCCCCGCTGGCTTCACGCAGGGTACAGGATCCACGGGGACAGCTACAACGACGACCCACACCATGACTGGCCTCACCGCCAACACCTGCTATGATGTGTACGTTCGTCAGAACTGTTCTTCAGCAGGCAATGGTTACTCCAACTGGAGTGGACCCATCAGCTTTTGCACGCCATGTGTCACCCAAGCCATACCGTTGGCTGAAACCTTCACCAATTGGCCACCCAACTGCTTTGATCTGGCAGGCGGCACAAGCAACTGGACCCATGACTCCACGAACTTTGCCGCGCATGCAGACATGAGCACGTGGGGATCTTCGGGTGATGGGATGATGACGTCACCGCCGATGAGTTTGCAGGGATTGACGCGGGTGAAATTCAGATGGTCTCATACACCGACTACTTGGAATTCGCAGTCAATGCACCTGGTCGTTCAGAAATCGGGCACCACCGCATGGGACACCTTGTGGTCTGTAGCGAATGCCAACTTTGATTCTCAAGACGGTGCAACGTTCTCTTCGCCGGGCACGTACAAGCAAGAAGTTTTCAATTTGGATTCAGCCACTTACTACAACAGCGTGGCGCAGTTCCGATGGATTGCTATCACCAGCTGGGGCAATGATGCATGGGTTGACAACATCAACATTGAGGCACAGCCCTTGTGCCCAGAGCCAACAGGCCTTGGCATCAATGGTGTATCAGATACATCAGCCAGCTTGACATGGACCTCCGCTGGATCTAGCTTTCCCTTGGAATGGGGTCCGACAGGCTACACCCAAGGCACCGGATTCCAAGACACAGCAGTCACTAGCAGCCATACCATCACGGGCTTGTTTGCCAACACCACCTACGACTACTATGTCAAGCGCAATTGTTCAGGTCAGGGCAATGGCTCATCCGGATGGGAAGGGCCCTTCACTTTCACCACCTTGTGTGCACCCTACACTGTTTCATCGATGTACAATGAGAACTGGGATGCCATGACTGCTGGTGATTTGCCTAACTGTTGGAATGTCACGGGTACAGGCTCAGGCCTCACCTTTCAGGTTTTTCTGCCTGCGACATGGAATACCGCAGCCTATTCTACGCCCAATTACACGGTCATTAGCACAGCCAATGCCACTGACGTGACGGCTGTGTCACCCATGTTCTCTGATCTGCCGGGCAACAACGCACAGGTGCGCTTCAGGGCGAACACCCTGTCCGCTTGGTCTTTGCCTCAACTGATTGTTGGCACCATGACGACGCCGTCTGACCCTAACTCTTTCTTGGCCGTAGATACCCTGGAGTTGATGAACAGCTGGGATGAATACACCATTGCATTGCCCGTTGTGCCATCGAACCATTACCATGTAGGATTCCGGGTCTATTCCGCATCGTCATGGATACAAGTTGGCATCGATGACTTCGCCTATGAAGTGCAACCATCTTGTGTGCCACCTAGCAATGTCACTGCTTTACCTGCCTCTACAACAGCTAACCTGTCTTGGAGCCATGGCGTACCAAGCACGACAGGATCTCTTGTGACATGGGGCCCTGCTGGCTACAACCCTGGAACGGGCACTGTGTCTAATGCAGTGAATGTTTCAGCTACATCGTACAATATCACCGGCTTGACATCCAACACAGCCTACGCGGCATGGGTTGCTGACAGCTGTGGTGCCGGCAATATTTCGCCATGGCATGGCCCGATCAATTTCACAACGTCCTGCGTGGCAGCAACCTTGCCTTACAGTGATAACTTTGATGTCAGTCCCTTGCCTTGCTGGGATTTCACTGGCGGTAGCCAAACCATGACTCAATACGCTACAGCATCTGGCTATGCCATGCGTGGCAATTTCTGGTCCTGGCCATCTGGCAACAATGCCTATTTGACTTCTCGACCTGTGACAATTTCCGCCAATTCGGAAGTCAGTTTCAACTGGTCTCACCAATACATGTCCTCCTACCCGAATGATCAATTG
>DFSH01000033.1 GCA_002378565.1 Flavobacteriales bacterium UBA3442
AAGGGCGAATCCATTCACATGATTCAGTCCAGCAATGGCTTCCACCGTGTCTTTGCAGGGCCTTACAACACACAGGCAGAAGCCAGTAAAGTGTTGGCTAAAGCAAGATCAGCAACGCCTGGTGCTTGGATGCTTCGAACGAAGTAAACCAGCGCTGCGAGCACTTAACTGACTTCAATCCACTCAGGTTCTAACGCCTGCTATAGCAAAGACTTGATTTGATGTACCTTTGAATAGGTTACACACAAATAATTACCATGAAAAAATTCTTCACATCCCTTTTCACCTTGATGGCTTTAGCTACCTTCGCTCAATTCCAAGCACCTAAATTGGAAATTGGTCTTGGCTTGGGAGCCAATCATCCAGAAGTTGGTGCCTTTGGAAAGATGAACATCGCAGCCAATGAACTCTTTGGCGGGCTAGGCTTATATGTAAGCCCGGAATACAAGCCCAATGTTTACTTCTCCGAGGATGATACCGATTACTATTTCCGCATCCCTGTTGGATTGACCTTTCGCACCAACACACCCATCTCATTGCATGCTGGGTTGGATCCGTTCACCGCCTACAACGACGCCAGCGGGCAATTGCACATGCGCAAAGAGCTTGGCATTCGCTACCATCTAGGTCCATGGGTTCTTCAGACCAGCTATGGTTTTTATGCCGGATCTACTTTTGGGGTTGGCTACCAGTTTAACACAGAAGGCAGCCCGGATCCTTACACCAGCAAACAGAAAAACCGACGCATGCTTGACCGCGAAGCCTTGCAGCCACGCGTAGACACTGTCACCATCACTGACACCATCATCATTGAACGAGTGGTCATCAAAGAGATGGTGAAAGAGGTAGAGAAAGAGCCAACCTTGACACTAATTGCTACGGTTCGTTTTGAATTCAATTCCACCGCCTACACGGCATCAAGCAGGGGATTGATTGAAGATATTGTCAACACTATCAAGGCTGATCCCAATCGCCAAATTGTATTGATTGGACACACTGACGAGGCAGGGTCTGAGAACTTCAACTACATCTTAGGCATGGAACGCGCACAGCGCATCGCCAATGAATTGGCCATCACCTATGGCATCCCATCAGGTCAAATTGATGTGCGATCAGAAGGCAAGACCAACCCTATTTCCGATGATGACAAAAGCAAGAATCGACGGGTTGGTGTATACTTGAAGTAAGCATACCCAACATCTAGAACACAAAAACCCCCATCTTTCGATGGGGGTTTTTTCATGCAGTCTGTTGACTAAGAAGAACTCTCTGACCAAATTTTAGCTTTCTTGAAGCGGGTTTAACTGGCTTTTTTCACAAAATCTATGAGGAGCAAGTATGTCAAGAAAGGCTGCCTGCAATCCTTTTGAAGGAACAGGCAGTATTTCTTGTGCAAGACTTCATTCACTAGATACGTCTGGAAATAAAAAAGTGGAATTCAAATCTTTTTTAGATCGAATTCCACTATGGTGCGGGCGGAGAGACTCGAACTCTCACACCTCACGGCACTAGATCCTAAGTCTAGCGTGTCTACCAATTTCACCACGCCCGCTTAACGGCGCAAAAGTAAGGTAAGATTGTGAAAACTAATCAACAATCCTTTCTCTATTTGGCACATTGAGGTACATTTGGTCTTTGCCTAAAGCTCACGCCAATTCTCTGCCATGATCACCATCGATCCGCAAGTCATATCAACCCAAGATCTCCAGCGTACGCTTCAGTTCGCGGTTGGCCCGCGGCCTATCGCCTTGGTATCAACCATTAATGATGACGGCCAGGTGAACTTGAGCCCATTCAGCTTTTACAACATCTTCAGCACGAATCCACCCATCCTGGTGTTTTCTCCAGCAAGACGCGTGCGAGACAACAGCACCAAACACAGTTTAGAGAATGTCATTGCAACTGGAGAGGCTGTGATTCATTCCGTGTCCTTTGATATGGTTCAGCAGGTAAGCCTTTCCTCAACAGAGTACGGCAAGGGCGTCAATGAATTCATCAAAGCGGGCTTCACAGAAGTCCCGTCTGACTTGGTTGCACCACCCCGTGTGGCAGAAGCAGCAGTGGCCATGGAGTGCAAAGTGCTTGACGTGATCGCCCTGGGTGACCAAGGCGGTGCTGGCAATTTAGTCATGTGCGAGATCAAGCGCATTCACCTGAGTGAATCCGTGCTGGATGAGGAAGGTCGATTGGATCAAGACAAACTAGACCTTGTAGCCCGCTTAGGTGGCGATTGGTATTCACGTTCCAACGCAGATGCCCTTTTTGAAGTGGAAAAACCCTTACGGACTATTGGGATAGGTATCGATGCCTTACCCAAGGCCCTTCGTCAGTCAAACATTCTGACAGGCAATGACTTAGCAAAATTGGGCAATGTAGAGCGCATCCAGGCCTATAACGAAACCATCATGGAGCAACCACGAATTCAAGCCATATTTGATGACAACCGTGACGCCATGGAGCGCCGCGAAGCCATTCACATCTACGCCAAGGAACTCCTTGACGAAGACCAAATCAACGACGCATGGGCGGTCCTTCTTATCGATGGGCTTAACTCGCAACCAACAACCATCAATTCATAAACCACCTACCTATGGAACTTAGCGGCACCATTTATCGCCTTTCCGAAGCCCAAGACATCTCTGAAAAATTTCGCAAGCGCGAGGTTGTCATCAAAACCGATGATCAATACCCACAAACCATCCCCGTGGAGTTTGTTCAAGATCGCATTGATCTTCTCAACAGCTACAGCGAAGGTCAACAAGTGACCATTTCTATCAATATCCGTGGCCGCGAGTGGACCTCACCTAAAGGAGAAGTCAAATTTTTTGTGTCTGTCCAAGGGTGGCGCATTCAGCCCCTACAACAAGGGTCTGCTGCTGCTTCAGCTACTGCACCCGTTGCAGCAATGCCAGCTCCTGCGAACACCAACGCCACAGAAGACGACGATCTGCCATTCTGATCGACGCAATGATTCAAAACGGGCTCGCCATTGGCGGGCCTTTTTTATGTCGTCTGGGTTCTCACATCCAGCACATCCCTCAGTGCATTACCAATCGCCATAAAGGCCAACACAACCGATGCAAGGGAAAGGCCTGGAATCAAGGCTAAATGTGCTTGCCCTGTTAAGAGGTAGGGGTAGTGATCGCGGATCATTCCTCCCCAGGAGGGCATGGGAGGTTGGGCACCAATGCCTAAGAAACTCAAGCCTGACTCAAGCAAGATGGCCATGGCAAATTGGCTGGCAGCTAAAACCGTCAACGCAGGAATCACCTGTGGCAACACATGCTTTCGAAGGATTCGCAAGGGGCCATAACCCAAGACTTTAGCAGCTTGCACATACTCCATTTCCATGATGGTTAGCACTTGGCCTCGAACCAACCGGGCCACCTCCACCCAGGCAGTCAAGCCGACGGCAATGAAGACCTGCCAGTAGCCCTTGCCAAGGACAAAACTCAAGGCAATAACCATCAGGAAGGTTGGAATACTCCAGAAAACTTGAATGACACTCGACAGCACGCGGTCAGTCCATCCACCATAGTACCCAGCTATGGCACCAAATGGGATACCAATGAAAAGCGCAATGGTAACCGCAATGAATCCGACACTCAACGATACCCGGCTACCCAGCGCCAATCGACTCAGGACATCTCTGCCATAACGATCGGTGCCCATGTAATGCGTTTGATGGGTTGATCCATCAGCCAATGGCCGTTCATAGCCTATGGATTTAGCGGCATGTGCAAGGTGCATGTCATTCGCATGCCTGGTTTGGTCAGGAACCCATAAATCTGCAGTTATTGCAGCGGTCAACCAAACAAACAAGACCACAAGCCCAAGTCGTCCCAAGGGGTGACCTAGTAGGGATTTCATGACCGACCCATGTCCTGAAGGATTCTCATGGCTTCAGTAATGTACAGATCACGGCTCAGCATCTTGTGCCAGCGGCGTTTTTTCTCTTCTTTCATTTCATCCTCTGCAGCCAAGTCACGGTCACCATTCAAGTCTTGATCAATCTCCAAAACCTTTTCAACATCAAAGCCTTGAACCCTGATTGAATCTGAAGACTTCAACACATTTTTGAAACGTTGTTTCTCTGCTTGGTAATCTGCCTCTGACTGCAGGTAGTCATCCCATGCTAGAGGTATATGGCTGTCCTGATCTCTGTCACTAAGCCAAGTGGCATAGGTGGCAATGCGCTCAAATGACGCAGAATTAGCAATGCGTTTATTGGCTGGGGCAATCGCAGCTGTCATGCTTGATTCCCACTGGGGGTATTGCAATGTTTCGATGTTGTCTACAGCCAATGGATTTTCCATGTCACGCTCTCCTAAACTGATGTACTGGTAAGGATGCGGCAAGACAATGTCACTTTTCACGCCCTGCAATTGGGTCGTGCCACCGGTAATCCGGTAGTATTTCTGAATGGTCAATTTGAACGCGCCCAAAGGCCCATGTTTTCTGTAAAAGGGCCCAGCTGCACGGTCCATGTCAATGATGGTTTGCACGGTACCCTTGCCGAAGGTTTGCGGCGAGCCGACAATCAAAGCACGGCCATGATCTTGCAAGGCTGCAGCAACAATTTCACTGGCAGATGCCGTGTTTTCATCCACTAAAATCAACAAGGGGCCATCCCAGGATGTGCCCGCATCATCGTCCTTGTACGTTTTGATTCGCTGTCCCGATGTCTTCACCTGGACCACTGGCCCTTGATCAATGAAAAGACCTGCCACATCAATGGCTGCTGGCAATGAGCCACCACCATTGCCGCGAAGATCAAAGATCAAGCGCTCCATGCCAGCTGCTTTCAGCTTGTCAATCTCTATTCGAATGTCCTCAGCGCAATCCCGGTTCCGGTTTTGGTAAAAGTTGACGTAGAACTTTGGTAAGCGGATGTAACCCGTTGTGCCATCATCCCCAAGGCGAGCTGACTTTGCAAATGTTGCTTCAATTTCAACCACGTCACGAACAATGGCAATGACCATTTCTGAACCATCCACCTTGAGAACTGTCAATCGCACCTCAGTTCCTTTTTTGCCACGAACCAATTGAACAACCTTTGCCGTTGTCATGCCAACCACGTCAACCGGCTCCTTGTCCCCTTGCGCAACGGCAATCAACAAGTCATCCTTTGCCAATTCCCCTTGCTTCCAGCAAGCTGAACCCGTCACGATAGCTGCGACTCTCACGTGATCCCCGTCTTGAATCAAGGACGCGCCGATGCCTTCCAATTGGCCGGTCATTTCAATCTCAAAGCTCTCCTGCTGCCTAGGGGGGAAGTAACTGCTGTGGGGATCAAAGGCACCTGCGAAGGCGTTCATGTAAAGGCCAAACCAGTCTGTGCGTTCCATCTCATCCATGTTCTTGAACCAGCTGTCATGAATTTCCATTTCTTTCTCCCTGGCCTTGACTTCCAACTCCTTGAAATCGGCGTGTTGGGGGTCAAAGCCTAATACCTTTGCGCTGTCAGCGTGTTGCTTTCTATCGTGGAGGCGGCTAACCACCCTGAATTGGATGTAGGATGCCCAATAATGGGTCATGGCATTGTCATCCGCGAAGTAGTTCCGCTTACTGGCATCTCCTTGCAGCTCACCAGGCGAAGTCACATCAACAACCTCATTGAGCAAGGCCGCGTACTGCCCTCTAGCTGTCTCAATCCGATTGGCCAAAATGGCCATGGCCTCATCAAAGAAATCTGTGCTGCCCGCTTTGATTTGGTCATCTAGAAGTAAGCGGTGCTGTGAAAGGGCTTCAAGGTCTCCACGATGCAAGAACCGCTTCTCTGAATCCAAGGACTCAATGAACGCATCGTAGACCTCCACCGACAAGCTGTCATCAAAGGCCCTCGGCTGAAAATGCACAGATGACAAGGCGTCATAAACCAATTGCATGACGACTGCCTCTTTCTTTTGATTGGCGTCAAGCCAACTAAAACTCCACGTCGCAATGGCTAAGATGGCAAGGGCCGGAAGGATGTATTTGATCTGCTTTTTCATGAAAATGGTTCGGAGGATGGAATTCACAGCCCGAATGTACATAAATCATGCCTTGAAGTAGGGAATTTGTCGATTGGCAACAAGAGATTGAATAACTTTGGTTCATGGACCCACAGAACATCAATCCCGGGCATTGGACAAGGGATTTTCTCAGCCAATACGACCTACCAAGCAGCCTGGTCGCATTCACAACCATTGCAGTAGACCTCCTGGTGCTACTCATAGCAAGTTGGTTGATGGATTTCATCATTCGAAAAATAGTTCTCACTGCCTTGAGCCGTCTTGTGAAGCGATCAAACATCATCTGGGATGACCATTTTTTGAAAGAAAAAGTATTCCAAGCAGCCATCCATTTGATTCCCTTGTTGGCGGTGCGCGCATTTATCCCACTGGTCTTTGCAGAGACTGAAAGCTGGATTGCCCCCTTGGAAAACCTGTTGTCAGCCTTGATTATCTACCAGGCTGTTATCACCGTCAATCGAGCGGCAAAAGCGACCGTTCACGTCTTGGAGAATCATGAGAAGTATGTGAACAAGCCGGTGCAATCCCTTCAGACCCTGGTTCAAGTCATCAGTTGGTTTGTGGGTCTGCTGGCCATCATTTCTGTTTTCACGGGCACTTCGCTAGGCACCTTGATGGGTGCCATGGCTGGAACCACAGCCATTTTGATGTTGATCTTTCAAGATGCCATCACCGGATTGTTGGCCAATTTTCAAATCACCATGTTTGACCTGGTTCGCAAAGGGGATTGGATCACCTTCAATAAGTATGGGGTTGATGGTGATGTGATTTCTGTTGACTTAACCACCGTCAAGGTGCGCAACTTCAACAAGACCATTTCCACGGTTCCCTCAAAGGCCTTTGTCTCTGATTCCTTCATCAACTGGCGTGGCATGGAAAGCTCTGAAGTGCGTCGCATCAAGCGCCACCTGGTGCTAGACCTGGACTCTGTGTCCTTTTGCAGTGATGCCTTGATTGAAGACCTCAAGGGCATCGAACGTGTCCGCGATTACATCGGAACCCGGTTGGATGAAATTCAAGCAGAAAACAAGGCAAAAGGTGTCGATAAATCAAGGAACCTCAATGGTCGACATCTAACCAATATTGGCATCTACCGCATGTACATAGAGGCCTACCTCAAAGAGCATCCCATGGTCTCAGGTGAGCACAGCCTCATGGTTCGCCAATTGCAGGCTGGAGCAACAGGTGTGCCACTGGAGATTTATTGCTTTTCCAAAGAAATCCGATGGGTGCAATACGAGGCTATTGTCTCATCACTTTTTGATCACTTGATGGCTGCTGCGCCGGCATTTGGCCTGCGACTTTACCAGTCACCCAGTTCCTTTGTCGCAGCAGGCCTATTCAACCCGCAAACATGACCGACAAGGATGACAGGCCTGACAGGCTCATCATCCTTGGGATTGACCCTGGCACCATCATCATGGGCTATGGGGTTGTTGCAGTGGAAGGCAAGAAATTGACTTGCCTGGCGTGCGATCATGTGAAATTTGACACCAAGCGAAGCCCATTTGAGCGGCTGGAAGACATCTACGTGGCCATGGGCCATATCTTGAAGGAACATCAGCCAGACCAAGTCGCCATGGAAGCCCCCTTCTTTGGTAAGAACGTTCAATCCATGCTGAAACTTGGCCGAGCGCAGGGCATCATCATGGCCGCTTCGCTGGCACATGAAGCATCGGTAACAGAGTATTCCCCCCGCCGGGTAAAACAGGCAGTCACAGGCAGCGGGTCTGCCAGCAAGGAGAAAGTAGCGGGCATGGTAGCCGCAACCTATGGTTTAAGCGAGATGCCTGCCTCAACCGACGCATCAGATGGTTTAGCTGTTGCAACTTGCCATGCCTACAGCATCAATCAGGTGATTCCCAACCAATCGAAGGCCAAACAAGGCAAGAAAAAGACCACATCAAGCTGGGACGCCTTTCTTAAGGCCAATCCTGATCGGATTCAGTGAGTGATAGCCTGAGCTATCTTACTGGCAATGGCAGCAAATTCTTCCTGGGTGAAAACCATTTTTGGGTTGGAAAAATTCAAATCTTCCTCGCTTCGCATGGGCACCAAGTGCACGTGCGCATGGGGCACCTCAAAGCCTAACACAGCAACCCCTACTCGATTGCATGGCATGCATGTTTCAACAGCCTGAGCCACTTGCTTGCACAAGGACCACAAGGCCAAATAATCTGCTTCTGGCAGATCAAAGAGTTTGTCCACTTCCCTTTTAGGGACCACCAAGCAGTGCCCTCGAGCCAAGGGCCTGATGTCTAGAAAGGCTATAGCCTTATCGTTTTCCGCAACCCGATGGCATGGAATATCACCTTGAATAATCTTTGTGAAGATGCTGGTCATGCCTTAGCGACTGATGCCTGTTACTTCCAATTGCATGGTGCCATTAGGGACTTGAATGTCGACCATGTCACCCACTTTCTTGCCTAAAAGCCCCTTGCCAATAGGTGATGTGACAGAAATTTTTGCATTTTTTACATCAGCTTCCTGCTCTGCAACCAACGTGTATTTGAATGCCATGCCATTGGCTGGGTTCTTCAATGAAACCGTGCATAGCACGCGAACCTGGGAGTCATCCAACAGGGTCTCATCAACCACCCTGGCTGTTGACATGATGTCATCAAGCTTGGCAATTTTCATTTCAAGCATGCCTTGTGCCTCCTTGGCAGCATCGTATTCCGCATTTTCACTGAGATCGCCCTTGTCCCTGGCCTCAGCAATTTGTGCAGAGATGCTAGGTCGCTCCACCGTTTTCAAGTGATCGATTTCCTCTTTGAGCTTCTGAAAGCCCTCTTCAGTGTAATAATTGACGCTCATAATATCTTCTGATAATACAA
Source organism: Flavobacteriales bacterium UBA3442 (assembly GCA_002378565.1). GTDB lineage: Bacteria > Bacteroidota > Bacteroidia > Flavobacteriales > Schleiferiaceae > TMED14. The sequence goes on from DFSH01000033.1 coordinate 8,852, forward strand.
AAGAGACCCACAAGGGATCTCTATTGCCTGTAATACGTGGTGGACTTAAAGAATGAAAGTCGCTCCCAGTGTGTGAATCCCCCCAAAGGCTCCGTTGGTCATTCGGTAAGCATAGCTCAAATTCATGCTGCCACCATTGCCCGTTTCAGGGTTGATGCTAAAGCCTGCAGAAGGTCCCGCCATGGCCTCAGTTGCCATGCCGTCAAATCGGTTGTCAAATGCTGCGTAACCCATTCGGACAGCAAATAGGCTTTTGAAGCCATACTCAAATGCAGCAGTGAACTGATCCTTCTTGAAGGAGTTGGAAATGAAATTTCCTGCAACCTCAATGCGGTGATCTCTGCTGAGGTCAAAACGCTTAGACATGCCAATGCTCAATTGCGTTGGCAATTCAAAATCCTCCGTGCTGCTCTGAAAACTTGATGAGTGCGATCCAGTTGGCACAGGCAAGATGATGGACATGCCATCACCGCTGTAACCAAATGAAGGACCAATATTTCTCAAAGTGATACCAAATCGGAAATCATCATCCTCACCTGTCACATACTCGATACCTGCGTCAAAACACATGCCAGTAGCCGTCAAGTTACTCATGCTAGAGTTGTACATCTTGATATTGATACCGCCATAGATGCTGTTGGTGAATTGCTTAGCATAACCGATGCCAATGATGGACGATGTTGGCTTGAAATAGCCAGCGCCCCCATCGGGAAGCTCAGTCGTTGTAACTTCAATTTCCCCATAATTCATGTTAGAAATATGGACACCTAAAACGCCACCATTGCCTGTTGGCGATGCAAAAGCTGCTGTGTTGAATTGAATACCTGTACCAACAAGCCATTGGGTGTTGGCTAAGCCAAACTGGAATTTGTCCACATAGGCCAATCCTGCTACGTTACCGTAAAGGGACTCAAGGCCCATCACGTTGGCCGTGTTGGCCTCTGCCCATCCAGCGGTAAGAGCCCATGGATTGATTAACAATTCAGGGGCGCCGGCTGAGCCAGAACGCACAGGGTTACCTCCTTGTGTCGCCATGGCGGCGAGGATGCTTAGGGTGATGAAAGTTCGTTTCATATTCATAATCAATGCTATTTAGAATCCGGTTGGATCAAATGGACGGAGGGTACCAAACCATTTCACAATTTTTTGCCCAATGCCAGGCGCATCAATGTGAATGATGTACATGCCTGAGGCAATCGGTACTTGGTAATTGTTTTTGAGATCCCAATAGATCCAGGTATCGGTGTTGTCCTTAGACAGCGTGCGAACCAAGGAACCTTCCACAGCATAAATGCTGATCACACAACGCTCAGGCAAATTGGTGATCTTGACCATGTTGTCTAACTGTGACTTCTCGTAAGCACTCATTGAGAAGTAAGGGTTTGGTACCACGCGAATCTGCTCCAGCATGCTTTGTGCTGTTGAGTCATTGGCCTTAATCACCGCAATGTCCTCTGTGTTGAATTCGTACTTGGGGTTCTTGCTGTTGCTTCCATCGCCCTCATACTTTTCGTAAGGACGTGCCACACGCAAGCGGACTGTCACATCAGAAGGCATGCTTGTGTACAAGTCTGTGCCTTCAAAGCGCTTATCCATCATTGGGATGGATGCCCACATCAATCCTTTGGTGACATTAGAACGGAACAATGGAGAGTTCATGTTCTCCAAGTCTGTCTTCAATGGATTGTCTGCCTCATCAGGACCTCCATAAGCGAGGTCTACATTGGTCAATCCCTTGCGGTAACTTGGTCCAAAGACATACAAGTAATGCTGTCCACCAAACTTGTAGCCACCAGTCACAGGGTCTGCAGGGAAGGTGCTGAATCGTGAGCTTGGGTTAAAAAGCATGTCTCTGCCATTGTCACCAACCATCCATGAGTTTTCGCCAAAAGCTAAATTCAATCGTGTGCCCGTCTCCAAATCAATGGCATAACCCGGGAACCAGGACCAACCTGTACTTGTGCTGCTGCGCACCATGTCACCATTGACAAGGTCCCATGAAGATCCGCCGCGCAAACGCCATTTCTTTATGCCACCTTCTGTCAAGATCTGGTCTTCACCCAATTCAATCACAGGAACGCGCGTCCATTTGGATTTATCTGAAGTGAACACAACGTCAATTGAGTGTAGTTCAGCAATGCTGCGTCGCATGGCGAATGCCAACATGGCTGAATCCGCGGGACCCATGCCATAAATGTTGCCATTGTCATAGCCTCTACCCGAAGAACTGGCATACGTGAATGGTGCCCATGCGCCATCCAAAATATTTCCAAAAATGCCTTTTCCATCATTGGGGTAATCAGAGTAGTATTTCCCCGGTGCCGTTGAGACATCATTAGCTCCAGCCAACACCCAGTTAGTTGGTGCGTAGTTGTCATCATCCCTCACCCAAGTCAACCATTGCTTGGTGGGGTCTTCAAAAACAATCTCAGACTCCAACATGCCGCCGTTGCGCTCATTGGTGTTGTCATTACCAGGGCTTTCTTGATCGCGGATTTCAACGGACAAGCCAAGCTGGCTGATGATCTGCTCATTGATGAAGGTCAAATCGGTCAAGGAGTTGACAATGAGATTGCCATTCTCATCTTCAATGCTCCAACGGGCACTGTTGCCTGTGCCATCAAAAATCAAGTAGAATCGACCTGATGGAACTTTCAATGGGTCGACCACTTTCACATTCACCGGTCCGTACCCGCCAACATAGGTTGGGGTAGACATGGTAAAGTTTTGCAAGATGTAGTCTTCAGAGGCTTGATCAAGTAGCATGAAGTTGCCGCCATTGCCTGTGCCCTCAAGACGAGTAATCACTGGAGAGAAGCCGTATTCTGCATTCTGGATTGTGCCGTCAGACTCTGATCCAACCAAGTGCGGTAGGCCCTCGTAAAGCTTCACATTGTTACGCCCTGACAAGAATGGCTTGCGTTGACCACTGGGGCTTGTTACTTGATGGAAGGGCTGGTACTCATTGTAAGAGTAGGCAACAACGGAGAAGTAGTAGGGCTTGTGGTTAACCAAGCGCTTGTCCGTGCCAGTAGCAAAAATGTCCTCCTTCACAACAAAGCTCATTTGAAGGCCATCGTCATTGGCTTCCAAAGTCATATCCTGAGGCATCAAAAGCTCCAAGTTTGGATCCAGCTCCCAGTTGATGAGTCGATCCACGCCATTGTTGATGTCACATTGTGCAATTAAACGTGCTTGTGACGGATCATAGCGGTCGCCAATCGATACATTTTCATTGGCCAATTGGAAGACTTGGAAGCCTTCAAATTTGTAAGTGTTGTCTGTTGCGCTAATCAGCGGATCGACCTCCTGGTAATCTAGCTCATCATTGTTCTGACCCTCTCGGTAAGACAACATCAAGACCAACTCGCGATCCAACTCCTGAATGTCCATGTCTGGTGCGTCCGGACCATTGAGGATTTGGAAGCAGTTATCAAACAAGCTTTGTGCCTTATCATCAGCGATGATGACCTTGTCGACAGAGGCAAAAAGATCTGCCTTGTTGAAGTCCCGTGCCCATACCACACCTGTGGTAATGAAGTTCAATGCACCAGGCGCCAATGAGAAGGGACCTGCGTTGTGCAATCCACGCTTGTCCTCTTGGTTGGCTGGTGACTCAAACCAGTTCTGTGAAGCGGTTGGGTCATTGTTACCTGTGGTGTCATAGGTGATGCCGGGGTAGGCAAATTTTGTCACCAATCCTGAACCATCCGAGGTGAATCCATCACCATTAGAGGTGTTGCCCGGGCCCGATGGGGTCTCAACAACCAATGGGTTACCATTCATCCAACGCGACTGCATGTAGTTGTAAAATTCAGCAGCATTATCTGGGTTACCCGAGAAGGAAGACCCTGTATTGTTGTAGTACATGAAGCCACTCATGACGATGCGCTCATTGATGCCAGTCACGGGGTTTTCAGCAACGCAGTTGCCGTTGTCATCACGCACACCGTCGATGCAACCATCGCGGTCATTGTCCAATCCATCGAAGTAATCGGCAAAAGGGCCCTGGAAGAAGTCAAATCCAACAGCAGGTGGGTTCAAGCCATAACCAAGTGGTCCTTCGTCATTCAAGTCAGCGTTGTAGCAGTAGCCTAATCCACGAGGGATGTCACAGCCAATGATGTCATCCAAATAGTTGCCCAAGTCAGGATCAAACCATGTAGAGAAATAGGTATTAGTCAATCGGAAGGTTGACTTATTGAGAATGCGGTAATTGTAGAAGGTCATGTTATTGATCTCATCATTGGTCGCAAAAGCAAAAGCCTGAGCGCGAATCTCAAATCCCAATGCACCAGCACCTGTTTCTGTGTGGATGTTGCCACGGTCATTGTAAACCCACCAGATGGTCTGGTCACCATACAAGACATCGGTTTCCTTCAGTCGGCAATCGAATTGACGATCCAGGTCGTAGGCAGGGTAGTCTTCCAGTGGGTCGTAGCGCTCATCACCATCAAGGTCGATGAATGGAGCCAATGCGTAGGGCAAGTCGCTATCGACACCATGGGCCGGCCAATCCAAAATGATATCAGGGATATTGCCCTCGTAACCAGGGAATTTATCTGCCACATCACAATTGACATCATTCCTGCATATCAACCATGCACGGTGCATTTCAACTTGCTCACGGTGAATAACCCAATGCCTATCATAGGCGTCACAAACGCTTTTGGTGACTGATGCCAATCCATCATTGGACAAAGGTCCAGGCCAGAAATCGTTGCCACTTGAGCGGTAGGTCATGCCAGCCAATTTCAATTGCTGACCTTCATCCAAACCACCCAACCACAAAGCACCAGCAAACATGGAGTGCTTGCCTCCATCTTTTGGCACCTCATAACGTGCTGAATTCAGATCCCACCACATGTCACCTCCACCCAAAATGGTGGTGCGGACATTGTTGAGGTTCAAGTCAGTTTGAGCCCTTGACGGCTGACACAGCTCCTCAACCGTTTTGTTGGATCGAGACGTCTTGCCAGTTAGCTTCACATCCACATCTGGACGAGCTTGAAGCGTAATGGCAGCAATAAAAGCGAGGAAGAGAAAAGTACGTTTCATCATGATCAGGTTGCGTATAGCTTAAAGGCCTAGGCGGATGCCTAAGCGAATTCTGCGTGGAATAGAAAAATTGGATGGGTCAATGACCGCAATGTTGTAGAAATCAGCAAACGATTGTGCATTGGTAGTAAAGGCAATGGACTGCTGGCCCTGTGGAGAGGATAGGAAGCCATCATCAGTCGGTGAACCGGTGTAGGGGTAAATATCTAAAACATTCAAGGCATTCATGACGTTCAATACCTGCATGTATAGCTCGACATTTTTCTTGCCTTTCGCATAGTACCACACCTTGTTGGCTGTCATGTCCATTTTGAACTGCCAAGGCTTGCGTGAGCCATTAAGCAATCCTGAAATCGGGGCAGCGGTCTCTGTCAAACCATAGGCACGAATGCGTCGCGAGTAGGGGAAACCAGATGCAGTAGTCATCAAGAGGTTCACGCCTGCATTTTCAAATACGCGCATGTTCTTGATCACTGGCCCATTGTATTGGGTGCCACCACGGTAACGGAAATCTACATTGGTAGAGAAATTGTGTCGCTGATCGTAGCTCAATGGTTGGATGTAGCGAAGGTTTGGCTGACCAGAACGGGCCAATGACAAACCTGAATTGGCACCAGAGCCTGTGCCATCAGCAAAGGACAATGAGTAGTTGGCATTGACCATGATGTTGCCTGTGCGTCGCAAGTCATATTGGAAACTGAAACCCTTTGCCGTTGTGAAGTCACGATTGCCATACATGATGTAGGTTGCGGGGTACGCCTCAGTAACAGAAACCGACTGAATCAAATCACGGTACTCGCGGTAAAAGCCATTGATTTTCAAAGCAGAGCGCTCGGTCAATTTCTGACGGAAGCCAATTTCGTATTCCGTAAGCTTCTGTGGCTTCAGCGATGGATTAGCAATCCCCGTTAATGAGCCAAACTGTAAGTTGACATAGTTAACCGGGTTGAATCGAACGGCATTGGGTCGCTGCACCAGCAAGTCGTAATGGGCAAAGAATTCTGCTTCATCGGAAATAGGGAACTGGAAGGAAATACGTGGTGAAATGGTCACTTGGGGCTCATAATCCTTGAATCCTTTTGCACTCAATACGGGTTGGTCAGGGTTGGATTCATCAGTGAAGTTTTCTTCAAAAATCCAAGGCTTGGCTTGGCCACCAGATAAATTAGCAATCTCTGTGGGGTTGCTCTGCGGTGTACCATCTGCATTGAACCAATCAAAACCATTGCGGTAGCCCACAATCTTTTTGGGATTTTTGATGTTGTCCACATAGACCACATAGTCATCGCCCATGGATGTCGGGATCTCACTGCCAGACAAACCACCCATGCCTTGAACATCACTCACGGTGCGCGAAGAGTACAATGTAAATGGGTCTGAAGGGACAGGTTGGTTGGCGTCAAATCGATCGATGCGAACACCAATATTGAAGAATAGGTCATCAAAGGTGAACTGATCTTGAATGTAGCCCGCCATGTAAATCGGCTGGAAGGCTGCTATGGGATGCGTGTTGTTGCCTTCTAGGTCCTTTGCATTGAAGAAATCATCAAGCGAAGGGTTGTATGTCAATAGGTTGCCTTGGTAATCATAGCCATGATAGGCCACATAGGCACCTGAGCCAAAGTTAAGCAGCTCTTGAGCCGAGAACAAGGCCAATCCACCGTAATTATTGAGGTCATCTGGAGAGATGCCATCGATGTCTAGCAAGCGTTGATCACTGCCATTGGGGTCCCAGCCAAGCGCCCTGCGCAAGTTGCGGTCAAAGCTTCTTGGCTTGTCCATGTCAATGGCACGATTGTAATTGATGGTGTCCATGAAGACCCCATCCTTGTACACCAGGTTAGGGTTGTCCAAGTCCAATTCTCGCATTTGATCATTTTGCAAACCACGCATCAAGGTCCAAAGCCCTCTTGCAGCTACGCCAAAAGAGCGGTCGGTTCGCTGCTCATACTCCAATCCTGCAGTCAGGCTATGTTCTCCTAAATCAAAGCTGGTGGAGGCAGTGATTCGGAACTGTTCGTTCTTGCTGTAGCTGTAGCCACTTTGGACAGCACCAACATTACCAAACAAGCTGTAAACCGAAGAAGGTCCTTGGCCGTTAAGCAAACCGCCACCCTGTTGGATGTTGGTCAAGTTGTTGATTCGATTAGCAATCTGACCATTTGACACCATGTCATAGTAGTTCTGTGTGTAATTAGACAGGGTTGCATTGTAAGGGCTTGCTGTGAAGGACACATTGGTGTCCAAGTCAAGGAGCTTTCTCCAAGCAGATACCCCTGTTTTCTCGTCCACTCCGTATCCGTACAACGGCCTGCGTGTGGTGACAAATTCACCAATATGGCCATAACGGAAAATGTTGTCCCCATGGCGGTCATCAAAACTCTTGCGAAGGTTCAATGAGTAGTCGACCTGAATGGTATAGTAGGCATTGCGAATCACGGCATCCGACTCGTCGCCGATACCGCCAAATTGTTGGGTGAAGCGAAGGAAGGTTGAGAAATCTTTGTTATCATAAGATCCATTGGTCTTCCAGTTCATCAAGGAATTGGAGAAGGACCCACTTTTACCATACCCTGAATTGAATCGGCCACCAATGACCACATTGGTCTTGCGTGATGGCTTGATGTTGATGTTGCCGGTTGCACGAATACTGTTGGTTGCCACATTCAAACGGCGAGGAATGATCTCAAGGTCACCCTTGCGTATCAATTCAGCGCGAGAGATGGTACCAAGTCCTGTCGAGGTAGACACTAACGGATTGGATTCTAAGTCAGCCAATACATCGTCATTCACCTTGTAGATTGGAACAGAGTAAGGGCGGCCATCACCATTGTGCTGAATTTCACCTGAAAACAAATAGCCCACCAAGGGTGCTGTTTTTGCCTTGTTGAAAAGCAAAGGTCCACCAATGGTTAAACCTGCCAAGTGGTAATTGTAATTGTCAAAAAGGGCAGATGTCACATACTCACCCGTGCCAAAAAATCGCGATGAAGGACCTCTCGTCGTCGTGGAGATAATGCCGCCCGTTGCATCACCATAGGATGCAGGGACACCACCTGTGATGACTTCTGTTTTTGCAATGGCTTCACGGGGAAGGTTGACGGAACCACGGACACGAACACCATCAATAAATACTGCGTTTGCATCTGAACGGCCACCTCGGAAGTAGCTAGCACCTGAAGCCTCATCTTGAACAACACCTGATGAAAGCGATAGAACAGCACTCAGGCCGCGACTGGCCATGTTGCGAATTTGCTCCTGACTGAAACTCTGTGAAGTCTTGCCCTTTTCAATCAACGGCGCCTCAAAATCTGCCTTAATTTCAATCTCGCCTAGCACAACATCTGCTGAAGCCAATTTGAAGTCCAATACACGGGGACGACCACCAGGGACGCCAACTTTTTGCATGGTCACGGTGTTGTAGCCAAATACCTTACAGCTGATTTCATAGGTGCCAGAAGTGACTGGTCCAATGTTGTATCGTCCATCAAAATCTGTCATTCCCTTGGAAACTTCATAACCCCCGTTTGAAATGGTGATCTGTGCTTGTGGAATAGCTTCTCCTGTGCGCTTGTCTTTGACAACGCCTCTAACGGAACCAGGACGAGATTGTCCAAAAGCAGAAAGGGAAATGATGGTTGCCAGGACAATGGCTCCAATACGATAACGCATATGCTAGTCGTTTAGGTTTTGTGTGTAAGTATGCGAAAGTAACGAATTTTCTTTTGCAAAACACTAGGTTTGCATCATGTATCAGTCAATCAGGCATATAGCGTTCAAACGTTTGACAGCATTGGGATTACTCGCTCTGATGAGCCTCTCTAATTGTGGGGGCAACAGCAGCCAACATCCTGTGCCCTACATAGCCGTAGACGAAAGCATTTACTTGAATAGCCCCAGTGCCTATGACATCCAATTTGTCGGTGGGCACATGACCTTGCCAACCAAAGGTTATTCCGGTATCGTGATTTACCGAAGAAGCAATTATGGTGATGCCAATGACTTTGCCGTCTACGACATGGCTTGCCCTAATCATGTCAATGACCCCTGCGGAACCCTTCAGGTGGATGGACTGTATGGAAATTGTGGCTGCGATGACCAGCAGTTTTTAATCTACGATGGTCAGGCCTTAGACGGTGTGACAGCATGGGGGCTTCGCCCCTACCGGATTACCTACCAAGGGCAGTCCATTCGCATCACTGGCTATTGATTCGGCAGCTAAGAAACCGCTGCCATTTGGCCCATGTTTTTGAGTTGACGGACGTGCGACTGAAAGGCTGAAGCAAAGCTGCCTAAGTCATTGTATGTCACCTGAAATTCATCACAGACTTCCCGTACAATTTTTGAAATATCTGGGTAGTGGACATGGGAAACCTTCGGGAAGAGGTGGTGCTCAATTTGAAAATTCAACCCCCCAAGAAACCACGTGATGAATCGGCTCTTTGTGGCAAAATTGGCGGTGGTCCTGACCTGATGAATAGCCCACTCAACCGGACTTTCAAAAGACGGGTTTTCACGCACGTCGGCAAAATGGGTTTCTTCCACCACATGAGCCAACTGGAACACCACTGACAAGGTTACCCCTGCTGCAACGACCATCATTGCGAAGCCTGCTAACCAAGGGAAAAAGCCCAACTGAATGATTGGGAAAACAAAGAAAGTGCCAAAATGGAATATTTTCCAAGCCCAAAAACCTGCATGTTGCCCGAAAGTCAAAGGCTGCATTGGCACCGTGCCAATCTTCTGCGAAAAGTACTTTTCATAGTCCGTCCAAATGACCCAATAGATGAAAAGCATGGCATAGAGCAGGAGGAAATAGCGATGCTGGAATTTGTGAATGCTTTTGCGAAATTGCGAGGGAGCCATGCGCAGCAGGCCGCCAGTTTCAATGTCATCATCCAGCCCATCAATGTTGGTGTAAGTGTGGTGAACCACGTTGTGTTTGGTTTTCCAAAACAACACTGAAGCGCCAACCATGTTGGCAGAATGTGCTGCCAATTCATTGACCCAATTGTGCTTGGAGTAGCTGCCATGTGCGCCATCATGCATGATGTTAAAACCAATGCCCGCAGTTAATATGCCTAGGATTATCCACATCATCCACGCAATGGAAAAGGCTGGTGTACCTAGGACCAAGAATAAATAACCAGCCAGAAAAGTGCCTGCAAGGATGAAGGTTTTAAAGTACAAACGTGCATCCCCTTTTTTGGATTTTCCGGATTCCTTGAAATAGGCATTCACACGCTTTTTGATCTCCTTATAAAAAGGTGTTTCATCATTGCGAGGGAACTTGGGGGGAGTGAAGGTGGTGCTTGCCATGAGGCAAAGGTAGGCCTTTGTCAAGCATGTGGTATCCCACAAAATGCCCAAGAAGCCTTATAGAAATGTGAGGCTTTTTTATACAAAAAATTGAAATCACCTGAGCCAGAGGCCTGCCCTCAGAAGACTGCCTTGGCAATGGCTTCAATCGACTTGGA
>DFSH01000063.1 GCA_002378565.1 Flavobacteriales bacterium UBA3442
TCATCAAGGTGATTTTTAGCTAGCCATTGGATAGTTTTGCTGTCATTCGCTTGCAAGTCTAAAGTCTGTCCCTTGCCTGTAGGGATGGCCAATGCCTTGGCGCCATGCAGAAGGGTGTATTCTCCGCTAAGTAACAAGGATCCATGGGCGTGAAATCGCTGCATGGCTTATTGTTGAAGGGATCTCAGAGACTGCAATGCTATTTTCACATCAGCATGATGGGGGGTGCTTTTGCTGAATTTCCTCGTCAAGGATTGCTTTTCTCCTTCATTGGCCCCAAGCTGGTTGAGGATATTTTTCAGGTGCATTTTCATGTGACCTTGCTGGATTCCCGTGGTGGTTAGCGCGCGCAATGCAGCAAAGTTTTGTGCCAGGCCAGATGTTGCAACAATGCCCATCAGCTGCTTGGCGCTGGGGTTGTTCAAAACCTCATGGGATAGGGTAACCAAGGGGTGCAGCTTGGTCAATCCGCCCACGGTTCCTAGGGCCAATGGGATGTCAATCCAAAAACGAAACTGGCCATCAATGATGCTGCAGTGACTCAGGCTACTGTACTGTCCACCCATGGCGGCATGGCTGTGGCAACCAGCTTCTACGGCACGAAAATCGTTACCCGTGGCCATCACCACGGCATCAATGCCATTCATGATGCCCTTGTTGTGGGTTGCGGCACGGAAGGGTTCAATTTCAGCGATGTCAACAGCTTGTTTGAATTTTTGAGCAAAATCTTCACCTTGAATTTCCCCATCTTTCAAGTCAGTCACTGGACAAGTCACCTCACTGATAACCCTGCAGTCAGGATTGTGATTACTGAGGATGCTCATGATCACTTCCATGGTGCTTTGCTTGGTCGCCACATGGTCAGCAACAGCCATTTTCCATGCTTGAGCCATGACTTCAAGGCAGGAGTTGATGAAGTTAGCGCCCATGGAGTCGGCGGTCTTGAATTGCACGGCCAATTGATGGTAGTCCTTGAGGGCATCAGACTTGTCAATCAGTGCAATGGATAAGATGCCACCACCGCGCTGACGCATATTGGTGGTGATGTGATCAGTTGAGGCTAGAAGGGCTGGTTTTGCTTCATTGAATGCAGTTGTCAGGTCACTGGAATGGCCAGAATAACTGAAGTGGACATGGCCCACCTTGGTCATCGAAATCACCTGGGTTTTGAATCCGCCGCGGTGCAGCCAAAAACTGGCGGCTTTTGCTGCTGCAGCCACCACGGAACTTTCTTCTGTTGCCATGGGGATGCTGTGAACCACGCCATCAATTAAAAAGTTAGGCGCCACGCCCAAGGGCATGTAAAAGTTCGCAATGGTGTTCTCCGTGAACTCATCGTGCTGCCTTTGCACACGGTCATCGCCGTGCATGTATGACTGCATCAGACGCAATGCAGCTTGTGGATTTTCGAGGTGATTTTCAGCAAGCCAAGTTTGCTTTTCTGCTTTACTGAGTTTAGAAAATCCTTGAATGGCCTTGGTCATGATGGTCTGTGATTGCATGCAAAGGTAGTCGCTCTGAGAAAAGGGGATCAATGCCTTTGAGCCAGCATGAGCCAACCAGTACCTAAGAGGTAGAAGGGAGCATCTATTAAGTCTGCAGTAAATCGTGGGTCAAAGCGGGGTATCCAGTATTCAAATATGACAGCTACTGTTAGGGCGAACCCCCAGGCTAGGGAAGGTTTTATTTTAAAATTCTTGTCCCATAACCTCACACCTAAAATGGGTAGTCCAATCATGATGGGCATGCTTAGAAAGGGGTCAAGGTAGCTGTCAATCAGAGGAAATTCACCCAGAAATACTTGATGGATAAGCAGTGCAGATATGGCTGCAAAGACTGTGATTTGCAGTTTCAAATGGCAACCCAATAAGCCATGTACGCAATGAATCCAGCTATCAGCATGACAAACCACTGACCAGCAACGAGGGTGTTGATGGCAAATCGGAGAAAGGGGTTTTTAGCTTTGGTATTCCAGGAAGGCAATGGCATTTCGAAGGGTTTGATGGTGCGGTGATCATTTTGAGGCGCGAAGGTTTCATGAACTGGAAGGATGTGGCTGCATTTACGACAGGCTTGTAGTTGCTTATCATACCACGTATTGCAGGAAGGACACTTGACTTCGTTCATGATTTGACAAAGATAATTACCATTTGATTCAATAAAAAACCCCGCTTGAAAGCGGGGTTTTGAAGTGGTTCGGGGCGGGTTCGAACCGCCGACACACGGATTTTCAGTCCGTTGCTCTACCAACTGAGCTACCGAACCCCTCGTTGAAGAAGCGCAAAGGTAATGACAAGGCCTCAATCATTGCCTTGGTAAAAGATAAAAAATGCCATGTCAGGTGATAGGGGTAAATTTGCGCCATGATTTTGGCATTGGACATTGGTAACACCCGAGTGAAGGCAGCCTGTTTCTCTTCATCAGGAGAGATGCTGCGCTACCAGGCATGGGACAGTTTATCTGTTGTAGCCATTGAGCATTGGTTGCCAGAGCCTCCAGAGCATGTATTGGCCTCTAATTCTGCCGATGTGAACCCACCACCTTTAAGCATTGCTTCTGTGGCCGTGTCTTGGTTAGATTTATCGGGCCCTTGGCCTTTTGTTTTGAGCTATGGTCACGGGTTAGGTGTGGATCGCTTGCTTGCGGTACTAGGCGCACTTGAACAGACGACATCAAGGGATGTTTGTGTGATCACTTGTGGAACCTGTTTGACATTCAGCGCCGTGTCATCGGCTGATGGCTTTTTAGGCGGCATCATAGCTCCAGGTCTTGCCATGCGCTTGACCGCCATGCATCAAGGTACAGGCAGCTTGCCATTACTTGATGCTTCATGGAAGGGCCTTTCATTGGAAGACCCTCGAACTAATTACAGCGAAGAAAGCATGCAACGTGGTGCCTTCATAGGGATGCTTCAGCAAATCACAGATGAAATAATACTGTGGCGAAAACGGTACCCAACCATGACCTTCCTGCTGAACGGGGGTGATGGAATGACTTTTGCTAACCATCTAGAAAGCGGCATCTTTGCGGCTTCCAAATTGGAATTGATAGGGTTATATGCTCACTGGACTTATGCGCAAAACAGTACTTCTTCTTAGCCTCTTGATGCTTGGCCTCACGGTAACAGCACAAACAGGTGGTATAAACCCCTATAGCGTCTATGGATTGGGATGGTCTGCATCGCCTTCCTACGTGCATGGTCAGACCTTGGGTCGGACGTCCAGTTCATGGCGATCTGGCTTGCATGTCAATCCCGCGCAGCCTGCCAGCTACAGCGAATTGAAATACACAACATTAGATATCGGTGGTTATGTACAAATGATGCACCAAGCAGATGATGTGGACGCCTTGTGGAACAACACAGGTGGGTTCAGAGAATTTGGCTTGGGTCTGCCTTTAGGTAATGGCTTTGGTATGGCTGTTGGTTTGCGACCGTACACCACAGTTGGCTATGACATCCTTAGCAGCGACAGTTCATCGGCATTTGGTGATTATGTTCAGCAATACCAAGGGTCAGGTGGCTTGAATGAAACCTTTGTTGGCATTGCCTACGCACCAGCTCCTTGGTTGTCAGTTGGCATCAATGGTTACTACCGTTTTGGATCCATTGAACAAAGTAACCGTTTGGATTTTGTTGACAACCAATACGACGACGTGAAAACGGAGCGTCGAACTATGGTTAGTGATTGGACCTATGATGCGGGGATTCAATTGGTGCTCCCTTTGGGTAACAACGTCATGACCATCGGCGCCACGTATTCTCCAACAGCAGACTTTGATGCATGGCAGGATTTGGTGTCTTATGCTTACAAGCCAGGACCCAATGGCAGTGAAAGCCCTCTGGACTCTCTTGTTACCAGCTTAAACAATGAAGACATCGTTCGTTTACCTGGCCAAATTCAAGTGGGCCTATCCTTGGAGAAACAGGCTGAAAATCTACCGGTGAATGCTTGGGAGGTTCATGCTGGATATACCTTGGTGTCACAAAGCGAACTGCTCACCTTCGCCACCACAACGTCGCATTATGGTGAAGATGTGCGGATGCTTTCACTCAGTGCAGGCATCATCCCCGCATTGGCTTTTACTGAAAGGAAGCTCAAGAGTTATGGCTCTCAAATCTCTTATACCGCGAGCTTCACTCAGGCAAATACCGGATTGATCTTTGACGGCCAATCAGTGAATCAATGGAATTTGACAACGGCCATGGGGCTTCCTATTGGCGGCAAGTCGGTCATGCTTGGCGATAGAAAATTTGCTACTGTCAACCTGGGTTTACAGGTTGGTAAACTCGGGGAGAAGGACAATGGCTTGCTTCGCGAATTCCAATTCCGTGCCTTACTTGGCGTAACCCTCAATGATCAATGGTTTGTTCAATTCAAATACCGATAACATGAAACGTTTATTCACGTCAATACTTTTCACCTGCATGGCTATGTCTATGGTGGCGCAAGGAACCTGGGGGAGCAATTCAGCAGACAGCACCAAGTGCTTTGAAAATTTCAATGATTTTGGTGCATTGTACAATTCAAAGTCCTACCTGGATGCCTATGACCACTGGAAGGTTGTGTATGAAATTTGCCCTGCAGCATCTGTGGTGATTTACAAGTATGCGCCCAAACTTTTTGCCTACAAAATCAAGGACACACAGGACTCTGCCATGCGTGCAGGTTTGGTGTCAGACTTGATGTCAGTGTATGACAATCAAATGACCCTTTACCCCGGTACGGAAGCAAAGTTGACGGCAAAAAAGGCCAATGATCACTTCAAGTATAACAAGGATTACAATGAGGCATACGTCATGTTCAATGATGCCTTGCAACTGGACCCCTCCGAAGTTCAGCCATCTTACTTGAACACGTATTTCAAGGTGGTTTTGTGGATGTACAAAAACGATTCCATCGATGCAGAAGGCTTGCTGAACTCCTATGCTGCCGTTTCTGAGGCCATCCAACTGCAGTCCATTCGCTTAAACAAGGAGGTGCGCATGCTGACAGAAAAGGACACTTTGGGAACCATCTCATCAAGGGAGCAACGCATCCTATCCATTGACAATCGAATCTTGGGGCAGGCATCAACCTTGATTTCCAATATTGAAAAGGGTTTGGCTCCCGTGTTGACTTGTGATCGCATGAACTTGATCTACAATGAAGAAGCATTTGAAGCACACCAAACCGATGCAACCTGGTTGCGCCGTGCACTGAAAATGCTTGGCAAGGAGCGTGAGGATAGCACAGGCACTTCGGATTGTTCAGATAACCCTATGTACTACTTGGCAGCTCAAGCATTGTACGACATGGATCCCTCTGCGCAGGCAGCTCGATCCATGGGCCTATTAAGCCTCAAAAATGAAAAGTGGTCAGAGGCATTAACCTACTACCAATCTGCCATCGATCAAGAGGCCGACCCCTTGCTGCAGGCAAAAGATTACTTGCGTTTGGCTTTTGCACATAAGCAAATCGGCAGTTTGCCCAGCGCAAAGACGGCATGTTTAGGTGCATTGAATGCGGATCCGTCTTTTGGTAAGCCTTTGCTGTTTCTTGCACAGATTTATGCAGAGTCTGCCGGTACCTGTGGCAACAATGCCTTTGAGAAAAACGCCGTGTATTGGGCAGCAATTGACAAGCTGTACCGTGCAAAGCGAATCGATGAAAGCTTAACAGCTACAGCTGATAAGATGATCAGTGCATACAGGGTTGGTATTCCTGACAAATCCATTTCATTCCAGTTTGGTCATTTGGATGGTGAGCGTTACCGCATCACATGCTGGATCAATGAAACGGTGACTGTTCGCTTTTGAGACAGAATCACATCGACGAAAAACAGACAAAGGGATTCCTGTGGAGGGGTCCCTTTGTGCTTTTTGGACTGTTTGCTATGTGGCTACTTGGCGCATGCAGCAATGACCGATCAGCCGTTCAAGCATTGAATCAGTCCCTGGATGCGCCCACCATGGAGCAGTTTGATGCAGTGATCAGTTATTCGGATTCTGGTGTCGTAACCATGCGGCTAGAAGCAGGTCATTTGACCAAAGAGGAGGGTGAACAAGGTGGCCAACTGTTTGATCAAGGGGTGAAAGTAACCTTGCTGAATAACGATGGCAGCATTCGAGGTGGCATTCTTGCAAGCACAATTCGCCAAATCGGTGAAAGCGAAACATGGGTCTTGTCAGGCGATGTTCACATGACCCATCACAGTGGACGTGCATTGATGACAGACAGTTTGACCTGGCACCGTGATGCTGCCCGCATCACCAGTCAAACAGCCTTGCGATTGATCGATGGGGATGAGGAAATTCGAGGAATTGGTCTTGAAGCACGTGAAGATCTTTCCCAATACACCATCTTTGCGGTATCAGGGGAATTGAATAACCCCATGGAAAACACAAAGGAATGAAGGCAAAAAAACAGTATTTGAAGACCACAGAATGGATGTGGTTGGTCGTGGCCGTGTTGTCACTGGTTGAGATTGGTGCCCAATGGACCATTGACCGTAGCCGCGCCTACCTGTTTCTTTTGTTTGCTATCACAGGCGTTGTGATGTTTGTTCTTAGACGCAAGGCTAGACTTGCTATGGAGGCCCGATGGAAATCAGATCAGGGGCTTTCTGATAGCGATGAGTGATCCCTTGCAACTGGTCGTTGCTCTGATTTGTTCTGCCTTTTTTTCAGGCATGGAAATCGCCTTCCTCAGTGCAAGTCGACTTCAACTAGAGGTTGACAGCAAGCGAGCTGGTAAAAAGGGTCGCGTGATTGCTCAATTTACCTCAAGCCCAAACCGATTCATTGGCAGCATGTTGATGGGTAACACCCTTGCCTTGGTGTGGGTAGGGATGGTCGCTGCAAGGATCATGGATCCCTGGCTATCGCCTTACATGGGTGAAACCATGGTGTTGGTTGTTGAAACGTTGTTGTCAACCACAGTGGTGCTATTCGTTGCTGAATACCCCCCTAAAGTTTTTTTCCGGTCGCGATCTAATGCGGCCATTCAGTCAATGGCCTGGGTGCTGAAGCTGGTTATGTTAGTGCTTTGGCCCTTGGTTACAGTTTTGACTGCCTTGAGTGCTTTCATTCTACGTCGCATGGGTCAAGATGTGGATGCCTTGTCTCGCCCTCATGTCTTTAGCAAATCAGATTTGGATCATTTCCTTGAAGAAGGGGCATCGGGTCCAGAGAATGAGCCTGAGGTTGAACTCTTCAAAAATGCCTTGGAATTTGATGAGTGCAAGGTCAGAGCCTGCGCGGTTCCCCGAACTGAAATTGAAGCGGTTTCTGATGACATCTCCCTGGAAGAGCTCAAAGACGCCTTCATGTCAACGGGTTACAGCAAGCTCTTGGTTTACAAGGACTCCATTGATGATGCTTACGCCTATGTGCATGCCTTTGGCCTGTTCAAGCGTCCTTCAAGCTTGAAAGCGTTATTGACGCCCCTGACCTTCATGCCAGAAACACTGAGTGCACAGGATGCATTCAAGGACTTGATCCGCGAGAAGCGAAGCATGGCCTTGGTGATCGACGAGCATGGAAGCCCCAGCGGCATGGTCACCTTGGAGGATATCATTGAAGAGATTTTTGGTGAGATTGACGATGAACATGACAAGACAGAAGTGTTGGATGAAGAGATTTCTCCGGGTATTTGGCGATTGGATGGCGCATTGTCCATCGATGAGGTCAATGAACGGCTAGGTTTTGATTGGGTTGAGGATGAGTCCTACACCACAGTTGGTGGTTTTGTAGGCCACCATCTCGGTCGATTACCGGCCTTGGACGACCTGTTAATCGTGGATGGATGGCGCATAGAAATCCATGCCATGGGTGCACAAAGAATTGCCACTGTAACTGCAAGTAAAAACAAGGTTTAAGGACTTTCCCTTTGTATATTCGCATCCTTCATTTGACGACTTTACAACTATGGGACTGTTTGAAACTATCAGAAACCGGACCGGATTAATGGTCATTGTTATCGGTGGTGCGCTCTTTGCATTCATCATGACAGAATTTTTAAGCTCGAGCTCAGTGCTCTTCAGTGGTGATCGCGATGCGATTGGCTACATCAACGGAGATAAGGTGAGCTACATTGAATTCTCCAAACGCATGGATCATTTGCGTGAGGGCAATCAGCAATTAGCCAACAGCTCGGTAGCGCAGATCTCTCAAGCGGTTTGGAATCAAGAATTGAACGATCGCATCATTGGTGCCTTGCTCGATGACTTAGGTTTTGCCGTGAATGAGTCAGAATTGATGCAGGCTGTTGCAGAAAATCCTAGCATTCAGGAGATGGAAGGCTTCAGAGACCCCAACACAGGCCTCTTTCAGATGACCTTGCTCAAGAATGCATTGGCCAATTTGCGCGACAACAAGGACCAATCAACTGAAGCTACAGATCAGTGGATCAATTGGATCAATTTTGAAAATGATGTGCATCAAGAGCGATTGAGCAACAAGTTTTATGCAGCAGTTGGCGCGGGTCTTCGCATGCCAGCATCGTTGTTTCAGTACAATGCCAATCGCAATGCCCTTCAGGCAGTTGTTGACTATGCCGTGGCATCGGTTTCAAGCATACAAGACAGCGCCGTTGAAGTGACAGAAGCTGATTACCGCGCGGTGTACGACCAACGACGTGAGAATTTCAAGATTGATGGCGAAATGCGTGATGTGTTGTTTGCTTCATTCACTATTGAACCCAATGATGCAGATCGCAACCGCGTGATGGATGAATTAAATGCCATGCAGGCTGAGTTGATTGCTAGTGAGGAAGATTCCATGTTTGTCATGGCCAACAGTGATCAGCCGTTTGTTGATCGTTACATCGCCTGGGATAATTTACCTACATACCTCAATGATGCAATGACTTCTCGCGAGGAGGGCTTTGTGGCTGGGCCAATTGCAATCAGCAAGGGCTTTGAATTGGTGAAGGTGATGAACGCCGTCAACTTGCCAGACTCTGTGAAGGCAAAGCATGTACTGATTGCATTTGCTGGTGCGGAGCGTTCAAGTGCAACCCGTGCACCCGTTGAGGCACAAGCATTGGCAGATTCGCTTTTCAATGCCATCAAGGATGGATCTGTTTCATTCGCTGATGTCAATGATGAGTTCAATGATGACGTTGTTGCCCGCACACAAGGCGGCGATTTAGGTTGGTTCAAGTCTGGCGCCATGGCTAATGCCTTTGAAAACTATTGTTTCCGCAATGCCAGTGGTGATGTGGGCATGGTCTTCACACCCTTTGGTTTCCATATCGTTGAAATATCTAAGCAATCTGGATCAATTCCCTCTGTTCGATTGGCTCATGTGTACCGCATTGTTGATGTGAGCAAGGAAACCGAACAAGACATTTACACCCGAGCAGCCAATTTAGCGCAGGCCCTACAAAAGGGTGATGATAACTATGCCGCCGCAGCTGCAGCTGGTGTTGCCTTATTGCCAAACAGAAATATGACTGCAACGGATGACAACATGACTGGTCTTGGCGAATGCCGCCCTGTTGTGAAGTGGGCCTTTGAAACTGGTCGTTCTCTCGGTGAGGTTGCAGTTGTCAACAATGCTTACCAGCAATATGTTGTGGTGAAACTGGATGCCATCTACCAAGATGATTTCAAGTCCATAGATGATGTGCGGCCTGAACTGGAGTTGCTAGCCACCAATCGCGCAAAGGTTCGCCTGCTGGTGGAAGAATTAGAATCCCAAGACCAACCTGTTTACAATCAAGCTACCGTTAGCATGGCATCTCCATTCATTCAGGGCGCAGGCCGTGAATCCGCCATCATTGGCGGCATGGTTGCGCAAAAACCAGGCTATGAAAGTGGTGTGCTCCAAGGTGACAATGGTGCCTACCGCTACAAGGTGACCAATGTGCTAGAAAATGCTGTCAATGCAGGCATTGGTGATTTGGCTGCTGAAAACAATCTCCTCAGGGGCAATGCCCGTTCATTCTTGCTTCAAGCATTGATGAGCTCAGCAGATGTTGAGGACTTGCGCGGCAAGTTCTTCTAAGCAATCATTGTTAAAGAACCCATCAGGGCTGTAAACCAATGCTGATTTAACTTTTTTAAGAAAGGGTTTGCCATCGAAAGGCATCCAGTCGCAGAAAGATGAAAATCATCAGGGTAAAGGCCCACAATGATGAACCACCATAACTGAAAAGGGGCAGGGGAATGCCAATCACGGGCATGAGGCCTAAGGTCATGCCGATGTTTACCACATAATGCACCAAAAGGATGCTTGCAATGCACATCCCAAACACTCTGGCAAAGGTCTGTTTCTGTCTGGCAGCTAAGACCACCATGCGGGCAATCAGGATGGTGTAAGTCAATAGAAGAAGCATGGCGCCTATGAAGCCCCACTCTTCACCCACGGTTGTGAAAATGTAGTCTGTGCTTTGTTCGGGCACAAATTTCAGCTTGGTCTGACTGCCTTGATTGAACCCTTGTCCAGTCCATCCGCCAGATCCAATAGCGATCAGTGATTGGGCTGTTTGGTAGCCCACGGCACCAGAGTCATCCACTTGGCCTAATAACAGCTTGATCCGGATTTGTTGATGGGGTTTTAGTACATTGTCAAAAGCTGTTTGCACACCCAAAGCAAACACAACAGCAAGCATGGTAGATGCAATAGCTGGGTGCTTGAGCCATTGCATGCCCTTGAGTCGTTTCTTTGCGTGGGACCAAAGCATGGCCAAAGTGGCAACTGCGATAATGCCAATGATGACCTGGTTAATGGGGAAGGCCAACGCTAAAACTCCCAGCACCAAAGATCCAATCCCCATGTAAATCAAATAACCTGGTAGGCCTTCAATGTAAAGGGCCATCAAAAAGGCAGTAAACACCAAGGCAGAGCCTGCATCGGGTTGTGCAAGCACTAAGGCCATTGGCAAGAGCACCACAGCGAGTGGCTTGATTCTAGCAGACCACGTTGTCAGATTTGCATCCCTTTGGCCCATCAAATTGGCCAGTATAATTGCTGTGCCAAGCTTAGCAAATTCTGCTGGTTGCAGTCCAATACCACCAATGTTTAACCAACTCTTGTTGCCGCCAACCTCGACACCCCAAATGAGTACAGCGATCAGCAGAAGGATGCTGAAAGCATAGATCAATGTGCTTAGCAAGGGGTAGATTCTTGCATCGCTCAATAAAATAAGGAGAATGAGTAAGCAGCCCATGCCAATGAATACCAATTGACGACCTGCTTCATTGCTCCAATCCCAACCATAGCCCATCAAATCAGGGTTGGATGCAGCGTAGATGTTGACCCATCCAAAACATAGCAGCAGCACATAGCAGATCAGCACTGTCCGATCCAATTTGCCAAAAAAAGAGGATTGGATGCGCATCAGAATTCAGAAGTCAAGGGTGTGTTCACAGTTTCTACTTGGTATTCCTCAAGGAGTGAGCCTTGCGTCATGCGTTCCAACAATCGTGGCCGACTGATGCTATCTGTCACATAGGCCTCCATCAATAGGCTCCCAATGGGGGCTGCCCACCGGGACCCCCAATAACCATTTTCCACAATGACAGCCACAGCAATGACGGGGTTTTCAATGGGAACGAAGCCGATGAAAATGGAATGGTCTTGTCCATGGGGATTTTCAGCTGTGCCTGTTTTGCCAGCCATACTCAGGTGATCAATGGCGGATGAATTTGCGGTACCCGTAAGGAAAACATCAGCCATGCCTTGAATCACTGCTTTGAAATGCTTGTGATCGATGCTGGTTTCATGCCGTTCAAAAGTCAAACTTGAATCATTGATGGCTGTGACCATGTGAGGCGTAATCCAGTACCCTCTGTTCGCTATGGCTGCTGTCATGTTGGCCAATTGAATGGGTGTGGTCACTAACTCACCCTGGCCAATAGCCAATGAGATGACAGTGGGAGCCTTCCATCGACGCTTGCCATGCATGGCGTCGTAATACGCAGCCGTTGGCACCCTGCCCTTGCGACCTGTAGGGAAGTCCACGCCAAGGAAATTCCCCAGGCCAAAGCTTTCCACATGGTGCCTCCATACCTCAAAGCCATCGTAAGCATTGGCTTGTGTCTCAATGGTTCGCTTGAGCAATTGGCAATAGTAGTTGTTGCAGCTCAAGGAAATGGACTCCCTGAGATTGAAGGTTCCACCACCACAGTGACAGGCCACATGCAAGGCGCCGTGATGAAAGCCATCATCACAAGTCATGGTGGTTTGCGGGGTTGCTGCGCCAACCTGCAATGCAATCAAGGCATTGATCACTTTGAACGGTGATCCAGGCGGGTATTCAGCCAGTAAGGCGCGATTGTACAATGGTTTGTTCAGGCTGTCAAAGGCCAGTCGGTTGTAATTGGCATTGCGATGCCTGCCAACCAAAGCGTTGGGGTCAAAGGTTGGCGCAGAAAGCATGGTTAAAATCTCACCGCTCTTTGGGTCGATTGCGACGACACTGCCACGTTTTCCAACCATCATTTGTTCTGCCAAGGCTTGCAAGCCAGCATCCAAGCCTAGAGTCAATGTTTGCCCTGGCTGGGCGGGCGTATCATAGGCCCCGTCCATGAATGAGCCTTTGTCTCGATTCAGGTTATCAACCGTGATGTATGCGTTGCCGACCAGACCTTTTAGTTTGGATTCATATTGGCCTTCAATGCCAGAAATACCAATGTTGTCGCCCAACCTGTAGTTTGGTTTTTTCTGCAGCCAATAGTCATTCACTTCATTGACATAGCCAATAACATTGGCACCTAACTTGCTCGGGTAGTCCCTGAGAAGACGTTTTTTCACACTAAAGCCTGGGTGCAGGTGAAGGCTTTCTTGAATTTGAGCCATTTGGCGCTCTGTGACCCCTCGCAGGACTGTGCTGGGTTTTATGGATGAGTATGATATAGCCTTGCCAAGTGCCTTGCTCAATTGACTGAGGGGGATTGTCAACCATTGTGCAGTTGATGCGCTGTCCATGGCTTTGAGCAAATTGGGTGTGGCCATGATGTCATAAGCTACTTGGTTTGAAGCCAGTAACAGGCCATGGCGATCATGGATTAACCCCCTTGGAGCGTCCACCCGAACAACGCGATGTGCGTTGTGCTGAGCATCTTGTTGGTAGCGGTCATCCCACACTTGAATGTTGAATAGTCGGAGGCAAAAAACCAGGGTAGATCCCAGTAAAATCAAAAGGGGTAAGGCAATGCGTGAATGCTTCACATCAATCTTGTGAAGGGATGAATGCTGCCAATGAAGTGAGGGCTAGCCCGGTTGCAAGGCTGGAAAGCAGCGCGCGGTAAAGCCAGTCCATCATTAAATTCAAGCTGATACTGCCCCAGAAAAAGAGCCAAATGTGATGCACTGCAATGGTAGCCAGTGCATAGGTGAGCCATTTACCCAACCCGATGTCTGCTATCCCAAATGCAAGGTCTTCTTCCTCTGCACGAGGAAGAACCAAACCCAATAAACGTGGTCTCATAGCTGCCATCAATGTGCAGGCCATCAAATGCAAGCCGCCACTGAGGTAATGGAAATCCATGAAGGCACCAAGCACAGTGGCCACAGCCACATGAGCCCATATGGGCCATCTAGCAGGGGCTGAAATGATGATGCCTACATAGATGTATGGGTTCAAGTAGCCATAAACCTGCAAGTGGTCCAGCACAAGGAACTGGAATGCAAGCATGGCAATGGACCAGGCAAACCATTGATCCCAGCGCTTCATGGTTGAGAAAGGTTTTGTCGTTCATCTTGCTGCGGCATATTCACAACATAAGCTGGCTGCAGGCGGCTGAAGTCATGGAGCAGGGCGATGTATGCATACTGTGTCATTTGGCTGGAGTCAACCATCACCTTATCAATGATGCCAATAGGCCAGTTGTTTGGGAAAATGGCAGAGCGCCCGTCACTAACAACGGTGTCACCCATTTGTAATGGTGCTTGAATGCCAACATGTTCCCAGGTGGCTCTCTGTGCGTTGCGGCCAACCCATCGAACGGTCCCAAAGTGGCCGCTAGCCAGGGAGGCAGCTGAAATGCGTGAATCTGCATCAATGATTGGCATGATACGAGCATAGTGATCAGATACCCTGGTGACCACGCCAACAACTCCTTGGGTAGAGATGACCCCTTGTCCTGCCTTGACGCCGTCCAAGCTGCCTTTGTTGAAAAGCATGTGATTGTGAGGCAAATGGGTTTGACCAAACACCAGGCGCCCAGAGATCCACTCAGTGGGCTCTTCATGGGTTTGGTTGCTGTCAGCTGCATGGGATTTGAGTTCGGCATTTTCTAGCGCAAGCAGCTCCATGTCGTCAGCCAGATTGAAGTACCATTTCCAACCATTGACATTGGCTATCCAAGCAGCCTGTGCTGACAGTCGAGTTGACCAAAATTTGCTGTGATGCCATTGCGATTGTGCCGCAGTCATCCCTATGCCTACCAGCTGTAGAATCACCAAGGCAATGCCCATGCGATATCGGTAAAAAAACCGCAGGATATTCTGCATGGCTTAGCGCATCAATAACGTGCGGTACTTGTCCAGATTTTTCAATGCGATGCCTGTTCCTCGAACCACGGCTCGCAAAGGGTCTTCTGCAACATAAACCGGTAATTCGGTTTTCTGAGAAATTCTATGGTCCAATCCGCGCAACATGGAACCGCCACCAGCCATGTAAATTCCTGAGTTGTAAATGTCTGCAGAAAGTTCAGGGGGCGTCATGGCAAGGGCCTCCATCACGGCGTCTTCAACGCGCATCAAGGATTTATCCATGGCAATGGCCAATTCTTTGTAATGGATGGTAACCTGCTTAGGCTTACCTGTGATTAGATCACGGCCTTGCACAGCCATGTCATCTGGCGGGTTGCTCAATTCGGTGACTGCGGACCCCACTTGAATTTTGATTTGCTCTGCTGTGCGCTCACCCACATAGAGGTTGTGTGTATTGCGCATGTGATAGATGATGTCATTGGTGAAAACGTCGCCAGCCACCTTGATGCTTTTGTCGCTAACGATACCACCAAGAGCCAGAACAGCGATTTCCGTTGTGCCGCCACCGATATCAATGATCATGTTGCCCTTAGGCTCTAGTACATCGACCCCGATGCCAATCGCGGCAGCCATGGGTTCGTGAATCAAGTACACTTCTTTGGCGTTGGCATGATCAGCTGAATCGTTAACCGCCCGCTTTTCCACTTCTGTGATACCGGATGGAATGCAGATGACCATGCGCATGGAAGGAGCAATCCAACGTTTTTTGAAAGAAGGCACGCTTTTGATCATCTCTCGAATCATGTGCTCTGAGGCCTTAAAGTCGGCGATCACACCATCTTTCAATGGGCGAATAGTTCGAATGTTGTCATGGGTTTTCCCATGCATTTGCATGGCCTCATGGCCAATGGCTAAAATGTCGCCAGTCACCCGATCCATGGCAACAATTGAAGGTGCATCAACCACCACTTTGTCATTGTGAATGATCAAGGTGTTGGCAGTACCAAGATCAATGGCGATGTCTTCCGTTAAAAAATCAAATAATCCCATGCTATTTCGCAGTATCAGTGTTTAAAATGTCGTATGCCTGTCATGACCATGGAAACGCCATGAGCATTGCAATAATCGATGCTCAGTTGGTCCTTGATGGATCCCCCCGGCTGAATCACCGATTGAATCCCTGCCTCATGGGCAATTTCAACACAATCAGGGAAGGGGAAGAAGGCATCAGAGGCCATGACAGCACCCTCCAAGTTAAGGCCAAATACCTTGGCTTTTTCGATGGCTTGACGCAATGCATCAACCCTTGAAGTTTGCCCTGTTCCAGCTGCAATCAAGCGCTGATCTTTCACTAAAACGATGGTGTTGCTTTTGGTATGACGGCAAATAGCGGAGGCGAATAACAAGTCAGCAATGTCGGACTCAGAGGCTGATTTTTGGGTGACAGTCTTCAAGTCAGTTAGGTTGTCGCTGTGATCATCCACAGCTTGCATCAAGAAACCATTGAGGTTGGTTCGCACCTGATGCTTAGCGCGCTTGACCTCCTTGCGTTGAAGAATGATTCGTTGTTTTTTGCTGCACAAAAGGTCCAAGGCATCCTTGTCAAAGCCCGGCGCAATCAACACCTCATAAAACAAGCTGTGCATTTTCTCTGCAGTGGCTAAGTCCACCGTTTGGTTGCAGGCGATGACGCCGCCAAAGGCAGATTGTGGGTCAGCTTCCAATGCGCGATCCCAAGACTTACTGAGGCTGTCCGTACAGGCCATGCCACAAGCGTTGTTGTGCTTAACAATCACCACAGTCGCACCATGGCCTTCATCGCAAAATGCCAATGTGGCATCTAGGTCAAGCAAGTTGTTGTAGGAGAGGGCCTTGCCATTGAGTTGGTCAAAGAGGGCTGCCATGTCACCAATAAACCATGCTGCTTGATGGGGATTCTCTCCGTAGCGAAGGGCTGTTCGCTGGCCAGCTAAGGTGGGGAAAGGTGCACTGTTTCCTAGGGCCCAAGCAGCAATGGCTGCATCGTAGGACTGGCTTGTTTGGTAGGCTTCTCCAGCAAAGCGTCGGCGTTGTTCCAGCGAAGTGGAAGCACCTTGCTCATCCAGAATGTTGAGCACATCTGCGTATTGTCCTCGGGAAGAGACCATCCAAACATGCTGATGGTTTTTTGCCCCTGCACGAATCAGCGCAATGCCACCGATGTCAATTTTTTCAATGATGTCATTTTCACTGGCACCTGAGGCAACGGTATCCTCAAAGGGGTAGAGGTCCACAATGACCATGTCAATGCTTGGAATGCCATACTTCTCCAAGGTGGCTGCGTCATCATTTCGATCTCTGCGCCAAAGGATGCCACCAAAAATATGGGGATGCAAAGTTTTAACACGGCCATCTAAAATGCTAGGGAATTCCGTTACATCCTCAACTGGAATACAAGAAAGCCCTTCAGATTCAATGAATTTTTGTGTGCCACCAGTTGAATAGAGGGTAACCCCATCCGCATGAAGTTGATGCAAAATTGGGGCAAGGCCATCTTTGTGGAAGACGGAAATGAGAGCGGATTTGATGGCTTGCATGACAGCTTGATTGAGTGGTGAAAAGCGCAACGCCAAAGTTAGTCAATAGATGGCACGAACTTTGACTAATTTGCGCCCATGACCCGTCTTTTTACCCAGTCCTTTGAAGCCCTTCGATTTGCATGGATAGCCCTTGTAGGCAATCGCCTTCGAACCTTTCTGAGCCTGCTTGGAATCACCATTGGCATCTTAGCTATCATCTCAGTCTATGCCATTGTAGATAGCCTGGAAAAGAGCATCAGGAATTCAGTGGAAGGACTTGGTAGCGATGTGGTCTACGTGCAGAAGTGGCCATGGGGAGGTGGAGGCGAGGAATACGCCTGGTGGAAATATTTTCAGCGGAAAGATGTGGACTATGATGACTTTATGCAACTGACTGCCCGCGGTGTTGCTTCTGCTTCTGACATCGTCTTACTCAATGGCAGCAATGGCACCATCACTCATGACAATTCCAATGTAGAGAATGCTCAGATTCGTGGGGTGAGTCATGGCTACGCAAGGTTGAATGCTTTAGACATCTCAGCAGGTCGGTATTTCTCAACTCTGGAGTCTCGCAATGGGCGATCCATTTGCTTGCTTGGTGCAGACATCGCAGATGCCTTATTTCTTAACGAAGACCCTGTAGGGAAAAAGGTGAAAGCTTTTGGTAGGGAGTACCTTGTTTTAGGTGTAATAAAGCGACAAGGAGCCAGTTTGGTTGGGGAGAATTCAGATGAAATGATGATGGTTCCTGCCGTAAATCTGATTCGCATCATTGGCAAGAGGTCTGAAGGCTCTGCGATACAGATTAAGGTAAAGAAAGGCTTGGAACTGGCAGCTTTGAAGGAAGATATTCGCATGCAGATGCGAGCCATACGTCGATTGAGGCCACGCGCGGATGATGACTTTTCCCTGAACGACTCATCGACATTGAGCTCTGGTCTGGACAGCATGTTTTCTGTGATTGGTGCCTTAGGTACAGTGATTGGCGGTTTTTCTATCCTGGTTGGCGGCTTTGGTATTGCCAATATCATGTTCGTTTCTGTGCGTGAGCGGACAGGACAAATTGGCATCCAGAAGGCGCTGGGAGCAACCAAGTACTTCGTTCTCAGTCAATTCCTTTTTGAGAGCATCATGCTTAGCCTGGTTGGCGGCGTGGCAGGCATTCTCTTGGTTGCCTTGTTGATGTGGTTAGGGTCAATGGCCACGGGGTTTGCCTTGGTGCTGTCGACGGCCAATGTCATCACAGGCTTGTTAATTTCTGTAGCTATTGGAATAATCGCAGGCATTGCGCCAGCAATAGTGGCTGCCAATATGGAGCCTGTTGATGCCATCCGCTTCAATCAGTAACTAAACCACTTGCAAATCAGTCCCGTTCAAGCAACTCAACCCAAACAATCGCAGAGGTAGGGTAGAAAGATAATGAGGCCAATGGCAGCTGCAGCAAGGGATGCCATCAGAACACCACCAGCAGCCATGTCTTTGGTTGCACCAATTTCAAGGTGTTGCTCAGGGTGGAGGTGGTCGGCAAAGGCTTCGATTGCGCTATTGATTAATTCGGTAGCCCATATCAGGCCAATGGCTAAGATTGCCATGGTCCATTCCATGCTTGTGATATGAAACCACCATCCAGCGGCAATAACAGCTAGAGTGACTAAGCTGTGTGTACGCAAGCTTCTTTCGCGTTGAATGCCTTTGACGATGCCCCTAAAAGCATTGATGAATGCCTGGACATGGGCAGAAAGGAATGGTATTTGCATGCTTGAATTTTTAATTAAACCTTTTGATGGCTGGCCTGTCAAAGGTAAAACGCAAACTCATTCATACTCGCCGTTTAATCGTTATGACCTTATTTAAGCATAATCTTAATATTGGTGAACTTTCATCATGTATTTTTGTGTCACAATACCATTCCTATGAATAAAACATTGACTCTAGCTCGCAAAGGTTTCCTTGCAATTTTCATGTTGCTCGGCACGTTGCTTCAGGCGCAGACACTTGACCTGGTTCAGCCCCCTAACCTGTCGGTATGTACCGGTGACTCCTTGAAAATCACCATGACCATTGGCAGCAATAATTTCAATGCGGGCAACCAATTCATCGTTTTGTTTGATGATGGGTTAACGACATCTTTTGATGTGACTGCCGCTGACACCCTAGCTATCGAGCGCTGGCAGAGCATCACCCCCAGTCCTGTAGGCACATCTGCAGATACCCTGAATGCCGGAGTGAAGTTTTTCTGGATCATTGTCCCCGCTGACATCACAAGCAACAATTTTTACTCATTGGCCGTGAGAAGCACCAACCCGAGTGGTATTTGGTCTGACACCATTCAAATGACAGTGAATGTTTCGCCGGAGTCATCCATTGATTCCATTCATGGAGGCTACAATAATTTGTACACGCCTTCCAATGATTGGGGCTTCTGTGAGGATGACACCATCACCCTTTATGCTGTCGCAGGCATGCAGACCTACCAATGGTACGCTGGTGGCGCACCCATTGCAGGTGAAGTCAATGACTCATTGAAGGTGTTTGCTACTGGCGATTACGCTGTTGAAGTCGGTTCAGGCAATTGCTCAACAATTTCTTCAGATACCACCATCAATGCCTTTTCGCCATTCACCGACCTGACGCATAGCACGGTTGCAACCTTAACCGTTTTGGACAATGATCCCCAAATTGACAGTTTGCAGTTTTGTGACACAGATAGCATCACCTTAACAGGCCCGCCAGCTTTTACCCCTGGAACAGGTGTGAACTACCAGTGGTTGATGGATTCAGTGGACCTGTTTGGTCAAACCATTGTGGTGGCCATTGCAGGTGAAAAGAGCATGAGTTACTCCACCAATGTAGCGGGACGCTACAGCTTGGAGACCACCTGGTTACCTGGTGGTTGCGCGGACACCTCATACACCGTAGAGCTTTTCATTGACACCGTTCCTGATGCAACCATTGAGAATGTGCCATGGCCTGGATTTGCTATTGCCTCGTTGAGTATCTGCCCATCGGATTCGACCTTGTTGCAATCTGCAACCACTTCGGTCATGAATGATTGGGAATACCAGTGGCAAGTGCTTTACCCAGTATCCAGTGGTGTGTGGAAGGATCTACCTGGTGAGGACGCTTACCAATTGACAGCTGACACCACCACAGCGCCTGGAACGGCACAATACCGGCTCTACATAACCAATGCGGCTTGTGAACACTACACTGCTGCCATGCAAGTTGAATTGGTTCCTTTGCCGACTGTGCAAGTAGCTCCTTCAGATTCCCTGGCTGTATGTGCGGGAGACTCTTTATTGATTGGCGCGACAGGCAACGGCCTGACCTATTCATGGACATGGCCTGGCGGGAGCTATGCCGGAACGTCATTTTATGCAAAGGATGCAGGCATCTATGTGGTGGAAGCCATTGGCCTGAATGATTGTGTGAGCTATGACACTTTGGAATTGAGCCATGTCACCGTAACACCTGATGCGGGCCCTGACCAAACGGTCTTGCCTGGCGAGGTTGTTCAACTTGCTGGCAGTGGCGGCGAAAGCTTCTATTGGTATGCTGACAGGCCTGTGTATTTCAGTGATCCTTACAACCCCAATGCACAAACCAAACCCACCCAGGATACCACCATGTACATCCTTGAGGTGATGACGGACTTCGGTTGCTTTGGCACAGACACCATGATGGTGATTGTCTTTGACCCTTCCATCTATGATGTGAACATTTCCCATGTCATGAACTTGATTTCCCCCAATGGCGATGGCATGAATGATGTCTTTGATTTATCAGAGGTTGTTCAGGCAGACTCATGCGACTTGATTGTCTTTGATCGATGGGGATCCATTGTCTTTGAACAAGCACAGTACATCACCGGCTGGGATGGCATCAACCAAGGCGGTGCAGATTTACCCAACGGCACGTACTACTACGTATTGATGTGTAATGATGTGGCCCGATTCCGAGGCGCAATCACCGTTGTAAGAAATATCCAGTAACAGCATACCTAAAGAAACCATGAAAAAATCCTTACTCATCTCGGCTTGTTTGCTTTCGTTTACCACATTGGGTCAACAGCTGCCGATCTATAGCTCCTTTTTCTTTGCCCCTCAAATCAGCAACCCTGCACGCTCTGGCGCTTCGGGTTTCAGTGAGATGGTCACCATGCATCGTCAGCAATGGCAGGGCATGGAAGGCGCTCCCGAAACTTCAGCTTTGCTCTTCAATGGTGCATTAAACAAAGAACGTGTAGGTTACTCAGTGTATGCTTTCAACGATGTGACTGATATTGTTCACCGTGCAGGTATTTATGGCAATTATGCCTACCATGTGCAGTTGGCTGAAAAGAGCTCATTGAGCTTTGGCCTTGGTTTTGGTTATGTGAGCAATTCCTTTGACATGGCTTCTGTTCGTGTGAAGGATGAAGGGGATCCCTTCTTGATCCCCGCCAACCAAAATGGCACCTTGGATCTGTCTTCAGGTGTGAATTTCAAAGCAGGTGATTTCCAAATTGGTATCGCTATTCCGCAAATGTTGGCACCAACGATTGTTTACTCCAACAACTATGACACCGTGGTTGGTTACAAGCTGTTGCGTCATTACACGGCCAGAACGCAGTACGATGTGCATATCCAGCGCGATCGGTTGATCCTTTCTCCTATTGTGGCCTTGCGTGCCACTGCAGGCATCAAGCCTCAGGTCGATGCGGGTCTGTTGTTCAACATGATTGAAATAGGCTACATAGGCGCTACCTATCGCTCAAACTTTGCAGCAACCGTCCAGGTCGGCATGCACTTGTCGCCAACATTGACCGTTGGCTATGCACATGACTTCAGCACCAGTGACTATGCCTCCAGCCTTGGGATGTCTAATGAATTCATGCTGGGATACAGGTTTGGTGATGACAAAGGCAACAAGCGCCTGGAATCTGAAATCAAACGAATCAAGGACAAGCAACGCCGTGCGGAAGTAGAAGGTGAGAAATTCTTGAATGAAAAATTTGAAGAATTCAAGTCGGAAATGGAAAGCGGCCAGAAGGCTGAACTTGAAAAGCAAACGGAGGCCTTGAAGGAAGCCAGCATGCAATTGCAGCAGGCTGGTTCGCAAGGCGGTGGTGTTCAACAGAACAACAATGGCAACCAAGGAGGTTTCAATCAATTGACTGACATGAATCAGTCAGCGGCTGATCCCGTTGTGAACAATGGAAGCATCACTGGCTACAGCCAATCCAATTATGCCAACAATGTG
>DFSH01000072.1:0-683 GCA_002378565.1 Flavobacteriales bacterium UBA3442
TGGTAATTGCCGGAAGGCGCACCTTGTATCGTGATATCCTGGTCCTTGTCACTGAAATTGACGACCATGACTACGTCCCTGTCTTGCATCTTTCGAGCAAAGGCAAAGACCCGATCTTGATTGCTGGTGATGGCTTGGTAAGTGCCACCACTGGCGCCATTAGCTAAGGCTGGCAAGGTGCTGTTTAACTGGTTCATAAGGCCATAAAAGTCTGCCTGTGAGTCCAGAGACCAATCGATGGTGTCGCGCTCAAAAAAACGCAAGCTGTGATTTAGTCCAACCTCTTGCCCCGAATAAATCAAGGGGATGGCGTTTGGCAATGTGGCGCAAAGCACATAGGCTGCATGCGCATTGTCACCCAATCGGGATGCCACCGTGCCATTCCATGAATTTTCGTCATGGTTGTCAATGAACAATAGCCGGTAAGAATCCTCAGGGAATTTGTCCGCATCGCGAAGGATGTAATGATGTAACTCGTCAGTGCCCTTGTCGCCACGCGCGACCTCATTGATCAAATGGTGAAATTCCCAGCCATAGGTTGCGTCAAAACCAACGTCATGCATTTCAGGGAAGTTGCTTTCTGCTAGCATGAAGAGCTCTGGGCTATGGTCGCGCAACACCTGGATCGTTTCTAACCAGAATGCTTCCGTCTGGCCGCCGGCCATGTCACAGCGAAAGCCATC
>DFSH01000072.1:1045-6453 GCA_002378565.1 Flavobacteriales bacterium UBA3442
GTCCAGTCTGTTGCCTCATTGTGGTCGTTGCGGCCATTGCTGATCTCGCCAGTTTCCGGGTCCACATAATAGAAGTCTGGATGCTCTGTCATCCAAGGGTGATCCCACGCACTGTGGTTGGGAACCCAGTCCAAGATAACCTTCATGTCAAGTGCATGGGCGCTTTCAACCAAGTGAGCGAAGTCTGCTTCATTGCCGTATTCCGGGTTGATTGCCTTGTAGTCTTTGATGGAGTAATAGCTGCCTAAAACGCCTTTCCTCTTTGCCTCCCCGATGGGCTGAATAGGCATAAGCCACAGGGTGTTGACCCCCATTTTTGACAGCCTAGGCAGGTGGGTTTCAAAGGCAGCAAACGTCCCTTCAGGGCTGTACTGGCGGATATTCACTTCATAGACATTGGCCTGACGCGTCCATGTGGCGTGATCCATTGCAGGGCTTTGGTTCGCATCGCTGTCTGCCTTATCGGCGGCGGACTGGCAGGCGAGAAGCAGGCTGGCTGCAGCAAGTAAACTGAGTGCTTTCATGGTCAATGGTTGGATTTCAAATAGACAAATTGATGGGGTCCGACATGGAATGATTCACTGCCAATGGTTGCGTCACCTGCAAGAATCCTCAGGTCAGGCATGTCGTGCTCCATGGTGAAGGATGCGGGTCCCTGGTTGAGGACGATGGTGATTCGCTCATTCAAGTAGCGCCGAGTGATGACCAGTACATGCTCATTTGCAGCCACACAACGGGTGCTTCCATAGAGCAATGCCATGGTTGACCCCCTGGCCTGAACAAGGGCTTTCACTTGGTTTCGAAGGGCATCTTCCAGGGGGCTGTAAGGGCCAAAACTCATCATCCTGCGGTTGTCAGGGTCATTGGCGCCAGGCATGCCATACTCATCACCATAATAGACAACAGGTACGCCAGGGATGGCATGGTTGAAGGCATGGAGTAAAGCCAATCGCTGGTAGCCTAGGGCAGTTGATTTGCCAATAGATCGTGTGTAGCCTGCAAGCTTGCTGTCCTCATCCTGTCTCACCTGCCTATCAGCCAATGAAATAAACCGAGGCTTGTCTTGGTTGCCTGAGATGTTGCCCATCAAATGGTGGTGACCGTAAGCGGCAAGGCTGGCCTCAAGTGTTGACTTCAAATTCATGGCACTGCCCCCTAAGTCGCCACAAAATTGCACGGCGGCATCGTAGGTGTTGAAGTCAAATTGTGCATCCATCATGCCGCTGCTCAAATAGCTGGCAATCAACTCTGGCGAGCCATAGGTTTCGCCAATTTGAAACAGGCGTTTGCCGCTTTTGTTTGCCGCTTTAAGTTTCTTGGTCAAGGTCCGCCAGTACAAACTGTGCACATGCTTGGTGGCATCATGGCGGTAGCCATCAAAACCATAATCTGTGAGCCACACCAGAGCAGAGTCTGTCATGGGCTCAACCACCTCAGGGCGGCTGAGATCCAGGGTTGGTAAAAAGCTGTCAAACCATGTGGTCAGTCGATGGGAATCCCAACGTTCGGTGTTCATGCTGCCATCGGGCAAGTAAAGATTTGTGGCCCATTCAGGGTGTGCTTTGTAGGCGGGATGGTCTACATGCACGTGGTTACCAACATAGTCTAAAAGGACATTCATGCCCTGATCATGGGCTACTTTCAGTAAATCATGCACGTCTGCTTGGCTTGCCATGCGACGGTCTGGCAGGGTTGCGCTCACTGGCCAGTAGCCGTGATAGCCCGAAAACTTGGTGGTCACCCCACCTTTGTTCCACAAACCCCAGGCGCCTTGAGGGTTTTTCCCAATAGGACTTAGCCAAATGGTGTTGAATCCCATCTCTTCAAAAAACCCTGCATCTACCTGCTGTTCAATGCCCTTGAGGTCGCCACCCATGTAGTCAGCAAGCGGCAGAACATCTGAGCGATGCAGTCCGCCATCATTGCTTGAATCGCCATTGGCAAAGCGATCAACCATCATGAAATACAAGGTGGCTGCTTCCCAATCATCCCTTGCAAGCTCATCCGATGTCATGACAGCCCCCTTTGTACCAAATGGAATCAGCACATCGTTGGACCAGTTGCCGGCGTTGTGGCTGTACAGCCTTAAATGGTGACGCTGACCGGAACCCATGTTTTCCGGCATGCGAATGTGCCAGCGACCCATCTCGTCCAGCCTCATCCATTCAATGGGCAGGGCATGGCCATCCCAGAGGGCAATAACCTGTTGATCTTCTGGCAAGGCATCAAGCACTACCTCCTGTTGATCGCCGACTTGTTTCACGGATCGCACGCTCAGTGTTGAGCAGGCCTTGGCACCTGAAACGAGTGCAAGCAGGTGATTTTCTCCCCCGATGCCATTGGCGACTCGGTCAGTGGTGGCATCCAAGGTCTCCACCCCATTGACCAGGTATTTGTATTGGTGATTGCCGGGGCTTAAAGTCAGCGTTACTTGGTAGCTGCTGTCCTGGTAGGTCATGGGAATTGCAGCCTTGTCCCAGCCATTGAAGCTCCCAAAAAGGGTCACTTGATTGCCCGGGTTGCCCATCCATTCAAAAACCACGGGCATTTGCTGTGATTGCTTCAAGAGCACATCCACGCTCCCCTGGTCGCTGTGTATCCGCATCAGGCCCATTGCCGATGCCATCTGCCCCTTGACTTGCACGGTAGAAGAGTCGGGGTTGCCGCCGACAACGGCTAAACCATTAGGCCAATCAACGCTGTCAATGGCTGTCAAGACAAAATCTGTCAAATACACCTTGGTGACAGATGCAGAGAGTTGCACAGGCAGGTAGCCCAAGCTGTTGCTTGAAGCCGTGTAGTCCAAGCTGCTGCTAGGCGGCTCGCAACCAAACAAGGTCGTCAAAACGAGCAAATAAACGCTGCCCCACTTCATGATACTGGGTGCTGTTGATGGATGGATTGACCCGCGGCAAGATCAAAGGCTTGACCGTGCACATGGCAGGCAACGCGGTTCCCCTTCTGGTTGTCAATGGTTACGCCATCTCGGTCAATGGACACGGTCAACAATGCCCCTCGCCAGTTCAATGGGAAGGTCAATCGGGTCCACCCTTCAGGCAATTGAGGGTCAAATTGCAAGCCGTCATTCAGGATTTTCATCCCGCCAAATCCGTAAACCAAGCTCATCCACGTGCCACCCATGGCTGTCACATGCAGCCCTTCATGCACTTCATTGTTGCTGTCGTCAAGATCAAGTCTTGCGGTCTTCTCATAGAGAGACATGGCTTGTTCTCGGTAGTTCAGGCGACAGGCCAGAACGGTGTGAACACATGGGCTTAGTGAGGACTCGTGCACCGTCAAGGGCTCGTAATAATCAAAGTGCTTTTTCAAGCTATCCAAGGAGGTCTTGTCTTCAAAAAAGAACATGCCCTGCAAGGTGTCAGCCTGCTTAATGTAGCATGATCGAAGGATGCGATCCCAGCTCCAGTTTTGGTTGATGGGCCGATCTTTGGGATCCAAGGCGCTTGCAGGCTCAATAACTTTGTCCAAGAACCCATCTTGTTGAAGGTAAATGCCCAATGTCTTATCGTAGGGGAAATACATCTTGCTTGCGACCGATTTCCAAATAGTCAACTCATCACCGTCACACAGCAAATCCTTGCGCAATCGATCATAGGCATCTGGTTCATGGCTTTCAACCCAGGACCAGCACTCGGCTGCATAATTGAGAGACCACTGCGCCATGAAGTTGGTGTAGTAGTTGTTGTTGACATTGTTTTCGTACTCGTTAGGCCCTGTTACGCCAAGCATCACGTAGGACTTCTTTGCTTTGCTCCAGCTCACACGCTGCGCCCAGAAACGAGCAATGCCAGTTAACACATCCAGGCCCCCTTCCGTGAGGTGATGCCAGTCTTGGC
This sequence comes from Flavobacteriales bacterium UBA3442, assembly GCA_002378565.1. Taxonomy (GTDB): domain Bacteria; phylum Bacteroidota; class Bacteroidia; order Flavobacteriales; family Schleiferiaceae; genus TMED14. The sequence goes on from DFSH01000072.1 coordinate 4,903, forward strand.
TGTGCCGGATGTAGTTGTAAATCGCATAGGCGATGGCGCCATTGCGGTGAACCTCTTCAAAGGTGATCTCCCACTCATTGTGGCACTCCTCTCCATTCATGGTCACCATGGGGTAGAGGGCTGCGCCTTTTTTGAAGCCCAATTTCTCTGCGTTGGCAATGGCCTGCGGTAAATGATTGAAGCGGTAATTCAGCAAGTTTTTCGCCACGGAAATGTCAGATGACGCCAGGTAAAATGGCAGGCAGTATGCTTCAGTATCCCAGTAGGTAGACCCGCCGTACTTCTCTCCAGTGAACCCCTTGGGGCCAATGTTGAGTCGGGGATCAACCCCGGTGAAGGTTTGCAGTAAATGAAAGATGTTGAAGCGTATGGCCTGCTGTGCGGAGTCATCGCCCTCAATGACAATATCCGCTGTTGCCCATTTGCCCATCCAAGCGGCTTGATGGGCTTTTTTGATGGCATCAAACCCCTGTTTTGCCGCAGCAATTGCTTGCGTTGAGGCCAGTTGAGACAGGTCATCAATCGGCGCGTTCAAAGAGGATAACACAGCCACGTATTTGTGCAATATCACTGCCTTGTTGGCCGTGGATTGGTAAGTGTAGGTCCACGAGGGGCAGCCAGCTTTGTCGCCGGACTGGCCTTCTGCATCGCAGCTCAATTGGCATTGCATGGCTACAGCTAAATGGAAGTTAAGCCGCTTGGTCTTGCTTTGAACCACAGCATGTTCCTTGTCGGTTCGCTGAGACAGGGGCTCCCAAAAAGTTGATTCCCAATTCGCGTCTTCATTGATCACATTTGCGTCGACATAGGGCTCAATCTCAACCTGTGCATCTTGGTCCGTCCTCAGTTGGTAAGCAACGGCAGCCATGTCGTCTGACACGATGGAGAGCAAGCGCGTGGCAATCACTTCCACCTGGATGCCGTTGGACAAGGTTGCTGTGAATGTCCGTGTCAGCAGACCATGCTGCATGTCGAGCTCTCGCCTGAATTCGCTGACCACTGTCGCGGTGGCTAGATCCAACAATTCACCATCAATGCGAACATGAATGCCAATGAAGTTGCTGCTGTTGAGCACCTTTGCAAAGTAGTCGGGGTAACCATTTTTCCACCAGCCCACCTTGGTTTTATCCGGGTAATACAGGCCAGCGATGTAGCTGCCTTGCAAGGTTTCTCCCGAGTAGTCCTCTTCGTGGTTGGCGCGCTGGCCCATGCGTCCATTGCCAATCGCGAACAAGCTTTCTGCCATGCGCTGTTGCAAAGGATCCCATTGATCTTGAATGATCTTCCAGGGATGAATCAGGATTTGAGGCTTCATAAGTCTTGCCCATTGAAGTTGAATGCCAGAAGGCTGCCAGACACTGAGCCTAAGGCAGCTAAGTCAGGGACTACCTTGTCTGCAGACAGGGCGCTGGGGTCACCAATGCCAATGGTTTTCATGCCGCCACGTTGAGCTGCTTCCAGTCCAGCCACCGCGTCTTCAAACACGACGCAGTCTTCCGGGGCCCTATTCAGCAACTTTGCTGCCGTGAGAAAAACCTCGGGGTCCGGCTT
>DFSH01000077.1:0-4400 GCA_002378565.1 Flavobacteriales bacterium UBA3442
CACCCGTGCGCCGGTCGCCATCAGAACCGAAGTCCTATGCTGCCCCTCGACTTGCATGTATTAAGCCACCCGCTAGCGTTCATCCTGAGCCAGGATCAAACTCTCCATTGTAAAGAAAGTTATAGACCATCTGGCGTTAATCAGGGAAAGTTACTCAAAGAATCTTCTTAAGGTTGAAGCTCTTATGATTTCGCAATATGTAAAAGAACATTGAAGCTAGTGCTCCGTTCGTTTCCCCGCCCGGAATACTCTGCGAGGAGATATTCGTTCCGTTTGGGGAGTGCAAATGTAACACGACTTCCTTAGCTCGCAACACCCTAAATGAAAATAACTTCTATCTTTCTCGCAACAGCCTGTTTTTCAGGCAGAAAAATGTTAAAATTTATTCAGGATCACCAAGCGTGACAGGGATTACCTGCCCTGCATGCAGCAAATGACCATGTAGGGCAAACTCTGCTACATACTGTGCCATGGTGGCCGGTTGAACTGGTGCCTGGAGGCCTGGGAATGCCTCCGCTAGCATGTCTGTTTGTACTGCGCCCAGACAAAGCGCGTTGAAAATGAGACCTTTTGGCCCCAATTCGGCCTGCAAACATTCAGTCAAAATTGACAAAGCGCCCTTGCTGCTGGCGTAAGCTGAGAGACCGGGGAACTTGGAAGCGCCTTGATAGCCCCCCATGCTTGATATGTTCAGTATGTGGGCTTTTTTGCTAAACAGTGGCAATGCAGCCTGTGTCAACATGGCTGTTCCTGCCCAGTTCACATCAGCCATGTCATGAAAATCAGATCGCTCCATTGAAACAAAGGGCTTATTTACCAAGGTACCTGCATTGTTAATCAAGGCATCGATAACCGAACCTGAGGACTCCATGGAACGAGCCCATGCCTTTATGCTGTCATCTGAACGAAGATCCACGGCATGCATGGTTGCTCCAGGTATCTGGAGATCCTTGTTCCTAGACAAGGCGTGCACCTGATGACCTGCAGCAAGCAGGTATTCAACTGTGGCACGTCCAATACCTCTTGAACAGCCGGTAACAACAAATTGTTTCATGAAAGGGTTAATCGGTTGGTGCGCAATTGCATGATGCACAACCCTCCGATTCAGGGGCCATGAATTTCATAACCACCCAAATCAAAGCGTAAAAGACCACGGTCCATAAGAGCATTGCAGACATGTCAACAAGTTAAGTTAGAATACGGTCTCCCACAAGGTTATGATAACGCAACAAAAGCTGCCCATGCCACCACGTAGGCAAAGAGGCTCATGAGGACGAATTGTGTAAGTGCCAATGTCCAACTCCGTGACTCCCTTGCGACAACGACCAGGGTGCTCATGCACTGCATGGCAAAGGCGTAAAAGAGCAGCAGGGAGATTCCCATGGGTAAACTGAAAAATGCTTCCCCTGTTTCTGGGTTGATTTGGCTAGCCAAGGTTGCATGAATACTCTCTATACCTTCGTCTCCGACACTATATAGTGTCGCCATGGTCCCAACAAATACTTCACGGGCCACAAATGAGCTCAGGATGGCCACAGATATTTTCCAATCATAACCCAATGGTCGCATGACGGGCTCAATGAACTGACCTGCGATACCAATGTAACTCTCTTCAATGGGCACACTGACCCGGTCCTGCGTGAAGTCAGCAGCATGATCTGGCCCAAAGCTGGCAGCAAACCATAAAATCACTGAGATGGCCACAATGATTTTACCAGCCTCCTTAACAAAAGAGCTGGTTTGGCGCCAGATCATCATGCCAACATTGCGTGGCTGTGGCCATCGGTACTCTGGCATCTCCAATAAGAAGTCAGGTACTTTTACTTTAACCTGTGATCGCTTCCACCTATTCAACAAGGCCGCGGCGGCTAAGGCAGCTGCAAAACCTAAAAAGTACAGGCCAAACAAAACCAGCCCCCTTAAATTAATTCCCATCAAGGCCATGTCAGGAATGACCAGTCCAATGATCAATGCATAGACTGGTAAACGGGCAGAACATGTAATGAATGGCGTGACTGCAATGGCCAACCACCGTTCCCTGCCGTCTTCCATGTTGCGCGTCGACATGATGGCGGGGATGGCACATGCTGTGCCACTGATCATGGGAACCACAGACTTACCGCTCAGGCCAAATGGTCGCATGAATCGGTCCATCATGAAGACCACCCGTGACATGTACCCAGACTCTTCCAATAAGGCAATGAATCCAAACAACATGGCAATTTGTGGCACAAACATCAATACCCCCGTGATGCCCGGCATCAAGCCATGGGTGATCATGTGTGTAAAAAACCCGCCGGGGAGCTTGGCATTGATCGATTGAGAAAGGGAAGTTATCATTTCGTCGATCGCAACCATGGGTCCCTCACTACCATAAAACAAAGCCTGGAAAATCACAAAGAGCAAACCAAACAATACCACAGAACCCCAAAGCGGATGTACAAGCAAGCGGTCAACCTTGGTGGAGAATCGACGATCCTGCTCAGGGTAACTGGTTAAAAAACTACCAAGCCAGCGATTCACCTGTCGGTAACGCTGAATCGCCTCATCTGCACGAAGGCGTTTAGGTCCGCGGCTGCTTTCACGAATTTTTGCTTCATGCGCTGGTTGAGATAAACTGCGAAGCCACGTTTTATAGATGTACTCATCTCCCTCTTGCAGGGCTGCTAACCACTGAAGATGGATGCCTCCTGGTTGGAAAAAGGGTGCGTGAGGCGATGCCTTTGCACGTATAATGGCTGGCTGAATAGCCTCCATACCTTCTCCCGTTCTGGCATTCACGATCAAAACCTCACAACCAAGGGATTCACCCAAAGCAGCATGATCCAAAACCAGGCCCCTATGAGCCATGTCGTCAGCCATGGTAATGACCAACACAGCGGGGATACCAAGGTCTAAGACTTGAGAAAAAACAAAGAGGCATGTCTTCAAATTGGTGCCATCAGCTACGCCGATGACCACATCGACCTCCCCTTCTTCATGCACATTGAGCAGGCTATCCATCACCACCGCTTCATCAGCTGATGAGGGGTGTAAACTGTAAATGCCTGGCAAATCGATGATCTCAGCTAACTGACCGGGTGCCAACTTGGTCAAACCACTGGTCCTTTCCATGGTCACGCCAGGGTAATTGCTAACCTTTTGATTCATCCCCGTCAATTGATTGAACAGGGTGGATTTGCCCGTGTTGGGCCGGCCGACCATGGCAATGCGCAAGGACTGCTTAGCTTCCATGTGGACGGGTTATAGGGATTCTCTTTGCCAGTGAGCGGCGCATGCTAATTTGTGTGCCTTGAACACGGAAGCACATGGGATCCCTGAATGGGGCAACAAATAAAAGTTCAATTTCTTCACCTGGCAAGCAACCCATCTCAAAGAGCTTCACACTCACGCCCTCTTCTGGTTCAAGCACGATGGCTTTTTGCCCAATGCGGAGATTGCTCAGATTCATGCCTGCAAGGTAAGGTAGATTGTTGTTTAGATTGATTCTAATTTACCAAATTCCCTCTCTCGAAGGAACGCTTAAAGCAGCATGGTCACCGGCGATTCAAGGAAGGCCTTCAGGCTGTTGAGGAATGCTGCACCTGTAGCGCCATCCACAGCCCTGTGGTCACAGCTTAAGGTAACTTTCATGACATGGCCTGGAACGATCTCGCCATCCTTGACGACTGGTACGGATTGAATGCCGCCAATGGCAAGTATGCAAGCATCTGGTGGGTTGATGATGGCCGTGAAATCCTCCACACCAAACATCCCTAGATTAGATATAGTAAAGGTGTTGCCTTCCCAATCCTGAGGCTGCAACTGCTTGTCCCTTGCACGCTGTGCAAAGGATTTAACTTCCGTTGAGATGTCCGATAGGGATTTTGCGTCCGCATGGCGAACCACCGGCACCAATAAGCCATCCTCCACAGCCACCGCAATACCAACATGGACATCAAAGTTGGTGCGAATGACATCACCCAGCCAAGAGCTATTCACAGCGGGGTGTTTTTTCAAGGATTTCGCCACCGCTTTCACCACCATGTCATTGAAGGAGATTTTAACAGCGGATTCTGCATTCAAAAGACTGCGTGAGGCCATGGCAGCTCCCATGTCAATGGACATTGATACATAGAAATGCGGTGCGGAAAATTTACTTTCACCCAAGCGCGAAGCAATGACCTTCCTCATTTGCGATACGGGGGTATCTATGTAGCCAGAGCTTGGGTAGTTCTGGGCAACAGCCGGGGAAGCAACAATTGGCGCAGCAGCTGCAACCTCAATGTCCCTTTTGACAATACGGCCACCTTCACCACTGCCAACAATGCCAGCCAAATTCAAGCCTTTGTCTGCAGCCAAGGATTTGGCCAATGGGGACGCCTTGATGCGGCCTGTGCTCGCTGATGCTGCAGGAGCTG